>NZ_JBFRDK010000318.1:0-3561 GCF_052113545.1 Paenibacillus sp. TAF43_2 | reverse complement strand
GCGCATGAGGGCTGCAAATATTATCGTGCTCCTAAATCGAATACGGATTATTGGTTGAAAAAGATCGGGAATAACATCTCCCGTGATCAACTTAACCAGCAAAAACTCCGACAAATGGGCTGGAACGTAATTGTTGTCTGGGAATGCGAATTGAAGAAGGATGTTGCTGGGATATGCATGGAGCTTGAAAAGAAAGTTAAGTCAAATTTGCAGTAGTGGGGGAGTCTGAATGTTTGCATGTACCTGTGGCGGTGTCTTACTAGTGAAGGACATTGATCCATACCCGTCAGGAATAAATCCCACTGATAAGTTGGAGTTTGAAAGGACTTGTACTGTTGAATGCAGTGCCTGTAAGAAGGTGCTGAGTGGTCAACGGTATGACTAATGTAAATTGGACGGGGAGCAGGGGTTTGGGGTTTAAGTCTCTCCCATTCAATCCCTTGTAAGAGAACGCCTTATCAGGTGCTCTCTTTTTGCTATAGCTATCTCCTGGCTATCTCCTGTTGGCTAAATAGTCTAGAAATGAGTAGAGGGAATCACAGAGATGAAGTATGTTAATTATATGGGTGATGATAGACTTCGTTATAAAATAATCTATGATAAGAAATCATATTTCTGAGTGTATTTATTGTGCTGAAAAGGCAGAAACTCGGGAGCACATCCCTTCAAAGGTATTCCTTTCGAGACCATACCCAGAGACCATACCCAGACAACCTAGCCATTGTTAACACCATCCGCATGAGGATGGTGTTTTTGCTTTATATAGGGATAAGCATTTTGTGCAGATGGAGTGAAATATCATAGTCTTGATTATAATGGAGAAGATACAACGATAAATGAAAGGTCAAGAACTAGTATCATGTTTGCCTCATTGAGCTTGGTGAGAAGTTTAGCGATCTCGTGCTATATGGATTAATGAACAGACGACCAAATTACTTTACAGTCCATTTTTATTTTGGGACTATCAGTAAGTAACGCTAAAACAGGATAAAGTGACTATCTTATAGGGTGAATTTAATAAGGGTCTTCGTCTTTTTTTCTTCTGAGTAAAGTCATGGGATAGTAATTAATTGCATTTAGTTTGTGATGCAAAATTTAAATACAACTCCTAGATGTATTAGATTATAATTATCATATTGTCAAAATATTAGGAGGTAAATTATGAACAAAGAAAATGACGGCAGATTAAATAGAAGAAATTTCGATATTTCTTTTAATGAACTTTATGATATGTATAAAGACGGGGAATTAATTATACAACCAGAGTTTCAAAGACTATTCCGTTGGTCTGAAAAACAACAATCTTTATTTATTGAATCATTATTACTTGATATGCCTGTACCACCTATATATGTAGACGAACAGACCGATGGGAGCTATGTGCTAGTTGATGGACTACAAAGAATATCATCATATTTAAATTTCCGTGGTATTCAATTACAGATTGAAAATCAAGAACAACCTTTAAATGATGAAACAGAGGATGAACAATTCAATGGAGATGATCAATTAGAGTTATATTCAGCGATAAATCCAGGTTTTCAACTTATTGGTTGTGAAATTAGAAAAGATTTAAACGGAAAAACATATGATGATTTATCAATTATTGATAGAAGAAATTTGAAACGAGTGTTTATTCGAATTGAGGTCTTAACAAAAGATAATGAAAAGTCTGTTAAGTATCATATGTTTAAAAGATTAAATTCAGGTGGTTCACTGTTATCAGAACAAGAGTTAAGAAATAGTAATATAAGAATGGTCGACGAAAAATTTATAAACTTTATAAATGAATTAGCTAAAAATGTTGATTATGTAGATCTTACGAAGTATATGGGGTTGAAAGATATTCAACAAATGAAACGTTCTGAAAATGTATTAAGATACTTTTTATTTAAAAATAAGTTCTTAAATAATGGATACTCTAGAGATAGCTTTAAATTGGATGAAGAATTAACTCAATACCTTGAAGAGGTCACAGAAGAAAAGGTGACTTTTGATTATGAACAAGAAAAGGTAGATTTTGAAAAACTTGTCTCATATCTTAATGATAAATTTGGACCAGATATATTTGGTGGGATAAGTAAAAATAGTAGTAATACCAAAAAAATGTTTGTTCAATATAATTTTGATGGATTCATGTTATATTTTTCTGATGAAAACTATCGAAGAAAAGAAATCAACCTTCAAAATATCATTGATATTAAAAAACAAGATGAATACTTATCTTCAAGAACTGGCGGAATTGAAAATGTAAAGGCTCGTATAAACTTTATAAAAATTAGTTTAGAGGTTTAAGTATGGATTCTACAGAAAATAATAATTCCTCAATTATTACAGAAGATTTAATTGAAATAAAAAACTTACTAGATTCCTCAGAAGTTTTAATTAGAAATGAATTGAATTTTTATAAATATTATATGTCCATATTAAAAAATCAAAATAAAATAGAGCTTAAATGCTTTGAAAATGATGGGGCCCTGTTCAAACTAATACTTACAGTATATGCAACATATGAGTTTTCAGTAAAACGTATGTTAATATATACGCTTGAAGTAATTGATAAGGAACAAGTAAAGGTAAAAGATTTAAAAATTAAATTAAGGGCACTTTATTTTAAAGAACATATGGAAGACTTAAGGTTAAAAATTACTTCCTCAAATCCTGAAAGTAAAAATTTTATTTCAGATAAATTAGTGAAAATCTACAATCATTTTGAAGAAGTTGAAAAATTCGCCGCAATAGAAGCAATGGTGGATACTAAATCTAATTTGAAATACGATGTTCTTTGTGAAATAATATCTTATTTTGAATTTGATGAAAATATATTTAGGAATTATAAAAAATATATAGAGTCACTTGTACATTATAGAAATAATGTTGCACATGGAAATATTGGTTTTACAGACAATTTACCACCTAGATTAATGCCTATAAGATCCCAGAACTCTGAAGAATTATGTGAAAATATAATAAAATTATTAAAAGATTTGTTTTCATGTATCGAATCGTACATAACTGAAAAGAAGTATAGGTTATAATATTCTAAATAGTTTATTATACACAAGTACTAACTCATGCGGTCAAGGGAATTTATTTTCGGCATAAGACTACATGTAAAGCYAACCCGTTTAAATGAACTAATTTAAACCTATCTATTATCATGTATACTAAAAATATTAACTTCTGTATTTTTTATAATCTAACAAACCTCCCCTGTGTTGGGCTAGTTGTCAATGAGCTCTAATAGAAGTAGCGTTAGGATAAAAGTTCTAAGAGAGGGGAGGCCTATAGCGAGATATAGTGAAGTATTTAAGTACTCCATCGTTAAACGAATGATGCCACTAATGAATGAAGCCGTAAACGTCATAGCAAGAGAAACGGATCTTGCGAAGCAACCTTATAAAGTTGGAAGAAACGTGCTAAATCCAAAGGAATAGCTGTTCCTGATGGCAACAGGATCAGTACATTGGAGAACATAAGGTAAGTTTTCCATGGTTGTTGAGATGGAGGTACTTACTAAATTACAAATGGTAGAGTATTAATGAAGTAGAGGCTATATGT
>NZ_JBFRDK010000317.1:0-3562 GCF_052113545.1 Paenibacillus sp. TAF43_2 | reverse complement strand
TAAACGGCACAGGGCTTTTCCCATGCCGTTTCAGATTCACTTTCTATTTACGATCTTGTCTCGGAGATTAACTTAATGACATTGGCCACTTGGCAGCCCTTCGTCGTTACGCTAACGGGGAGGATAGTTTAATGATTGGGGCTATAAGGCTGTACTAGATAGAACAATGTATAGTGTACTGTTAAGCTATGGGAGACCATAACAAAACCACCTTTTCGAAGGTGGTTTTGTTATGGTCAAATACTAGTATCAAAATTTAACATAGCCTAGATTTTAAATATTGCACCCACATCCCGTGCAGCTCAGCTTCCGATACTTGAAATGCGCCTTGAAAATCAGTGGCATCGCGTATGAATTTGTTGAGCGCATCTAAACTGTATGAATGGATGAGATATTCTACGAGCAAGTGCGAGAATCCATATCCCCCTATCTTCTCGAAATCCCAGGTATCATTAGTTAATGCTTGAAAGCTAGGGACAGCGTTATTTTGAATCGCTTCGGAGGTGCTATACTGAATATATTCTTGTGACATTTGTTTGGCTTCATGCCCGCCGAGCCCGTGTGTAAGCCATTTCGGTGCCAACGGATTGATATCTTTCACTAACCACATCGTAAACAAGCTTATAGTGTGCCGTAGTACCGATTGATACGTATGTTCAGGGCCTGGGTTGAGTGGGGATACGATTTTAATTTTATTGTCTTCATAGGTTCCCATAAACCAATTGGGCGCAGCCGGCTCGTTTATTGCTTGATGAAAAGTGGGCAGAGCCGGATAGATCTCAATAGCGATTTTCTGAGAAGGTCGATGACGATAGGTTGTAATAATTCGATCTACATTGCTTTTCAACTCTTCAAATAAGTCATGGTATACCTTGTTCATACCATCATTCTTGGAGGGAGCCTTGCTTTTATCCACAATTGATACCAATTCTTTAATAGACATGATTGTAATGTCACCCCATTCTTTTAATTCTTTTTTTAGTTTGTTTAAGGCACGATAGAGTCTGTTCTTGACTGCGCTTTCAGGCATCCCGATGATTTTAGATATTTCCAATAAAGTGCAATCGACGAAAAAACGCAATGATATGATTTGCTGATCTAATTCATTCAATCGGGCTAATGCAGCACTAATATCAAGACGGATATCGACATCTCTAGCAATATCGAGGGATATCGATTGGGACTGAAAATCGATTACTTCGTGCAACATTTCTTTATTTCGTGATCTCGTACGATACTCGTTTTTCACAATATTTTGCGCGATTTTGAATAGCCAAGTAAATATACTGGAGTTACACTTAAACAAGTGAAAGTTTTCCATTGCTTTTAAAAAAGCTTGTTGCGTTAAGTCATCGGCAGTTGCCGAATTTGTCTTTACTGCAATATAATTTCGAATTCTATCTCGATATTGATTATAAATGGCTTCGAAATGCTGGATGTGCTCCTGCTCCTCCGGAAGAACAGGGATTTTCTTTTTGTCTTGAGCTCGTGACACCAGTAGTACCTCCTCCTGAACTTACAATTCATTAGACACCGAAGGGAGGTAAAAAGCCACATCATTTTAAAATAATTTTACACGACGCCATTCCACTTTTTTTAAACCCCGAAAAAGCAAAGCGTAAAGGCAATTCAGCTATGTGGTATTAAGTGAGGATTACCAATGGAGAAAGAGATTCAGGAGCTTAAAAAACGTATTGGCTTTCTGGAAAAGCAAGTTCAGAACAAACAACTTCAGTCATCTAATATATTGAGTTTGAGCTTAACTTTTATAATAGTACTCGTGACTTTGCTCATCTACATTGGAATCTTTCAATTTATAACCCCCTAACCAATTGAACTAACGGGCAGGATAGTTGAAGACCTAAGTACTTATCTCTATAGGTGTATTGCTTTGTGATACAATAACTAGTCAAAACAATTGGGCAATGGATTACACAATGGCAATGAAGTACATACATTAAAGAATTATTGTAAGTTTACTCCTAAAGGGAGTGTGGAAAAGGTAGCTGCTTTGATGTAGTTAAACACAAGTACGACAGTGAAACCGCCAATTGTCAGTTCAAGGCCTTACCAGTGGATTACGGAGGTGAATAATAATGGACAGCCAATTAGTTGATCCCTACGAGTTACAGTTACGCAAAGCGCTTAACAAAGTACTACCCGATGCCTATGAAAGTCTAAAAACCCTCGACCAAATGCCAAGTGAAATTGGAATGAACTTGCTGGGGGTTCTTGTTAATTATGCTTGCGAGAGTCAGAACATAACTGTAATTACTTTAGCAAGAGATAGTATGAAGAAAATACCACTCAAGTGGTTGACACAATACTACCCTGAAGTTGTTAATAGAAGTATTGATTGGGCGGACGAATGGCAATACATTAGATTACTAGAAGTGACACAAGAGGTAGCCCCAGAATTATTAAAAGTATTTATTGATCGAGGATTATGCTCAAAAAATGATGAAATTCATGAAACAGCAGAGTATTTTAATAGCAAGCAGAACTGAAGCTGAATGCATAAAACATTTGAACCATTAGGCTAACACCTGCATCTAGATCACTTAGATAAAGTTTAAAAATCAATTCGCTGARCTAACGGGAAACTATAGTGTAACAATCACCAAGACGATGCTGCTGGAAATGAACGGGAGCCTCGTTGAGCTAACGGGCAGTATAGTGAAATGATTTGTAGTATTATTGTATCGGTAATAACCCAAATAAGAGAAAAGTTGAAAGGAAAGATCCTATGTCCAATCCAAAAGTTGATATTACCTTAACTAATTTTATTTATGGGAATAGTGCCCCTGTTAGTTTCACTATTCATACACTCGGTGGACCCCATAAGTGTGACTTCTTAGACAAACCGAATCATCCTTCGCGTAATGGCGTATATGTAATTTTTTCGCCTGACAGAAGAACTTTTGATAAAACTGGTACTAGATGTATTTACGTCGGAGAAGGGAACATTAAAAACAGACTAAGTGATCATAGAAGGAAAAAAAGATTTGGGGATCAGGAAATCAACTTTATTGTAATTTACTATGAAATTGATGATCAGATTGATCGAAAAGCCGTAGAGCGGATGCTAATTAAGTACTACGAACCTATGTTTAACAAAGAAGGTACAAATAATCTCGTGCAAATCACTAAACAACCAGAATTTAATGCAACATTATTAAAAACAATCAAAGAAGTTGAAGATATATTTAAAGAAGTAATACGTAGCAATGGTATCTTATACGATAATCAATTTGATTATGCAGGCGTGGTGGTAAATGCATTACAGTGGTATACAATAGATGAAATTTATAATGAAGTCATCGGAACAACATCAATTGAGCAAAAAGCCATATTTTTGGAAATGGAAGAATAGCGATCAAACAGTGCGATTTATTAATTCGATATTGAGCTCCCTCAGAGAATAAGGTTTTTCTCACGAATACTCGCGAATTCTCAGGATTTCACATACAGATTGAAATAGGAGTTTAAATGATTACAAAACATGGGCTAGGAAGTTCCGTTTGAGGGCATGCGGGAATAGAAGGTGTTGGTCTTGGTCTAT
>NZ_JBFRDK010000316.1:0-3607 GCF_052113545.1 Paenibacillus sp. TAF43_2 | reverse complement strand
TGCAGGTAATGCTGAGGTTAGCAGTCTTTTTTTATAATGACGTGTATATCAATTCTAGACACAAAGATGATAATCAGAGCCATTGTTGAAGAAGGAACGGCGCAGTAATATACAAGTATAGCAAAACATCTGCAAGCAGCGTCAATCACACTCGAATAATGGAAAGGGGATTATCATTATGCTTACAATACAAAGCGAACTTTTAAAGCCGCTATCTAACGAACAACTGGAGCAATACCATAAAGACGGATTTGTTATCATCAAAAAAGGCTGCAGCGCGGATTTAATCGATGCTTTTAATAGACATATTTATGAACTGCGTTCTACACCGCTTGATGAAACACCGGATTGGGCACGCACCTCCGAGAAAGCACGCTATTCTACTCGGCTGTTCAACCCGCACCAGCATGACAGCTTCTCGCGACAAGTGATGAAGCTTCCGATCGTTAGGGGTGCTCTAGCTCAGCTGATGGAGAAGGAGGCCGTTTGCGTGCAAAGTATGTTCTTCTATAAAGAGCCGGGTTCGCCTGGTCAAGCTGCGCATCAGGACTACTACTATATTAAAAACGATCCAATGACAATGGTTGCCGCTTGGATTGCAATGGAAGAGCAGGTAGATGTGCAAAATGGCTGCTTATGGGTTATTCCTGGCACGCATAAGCTTGGGCTTTTGCCGCATGGCAAGGTAAAAAATGTCGATGAGCATGAAGAATGGACGGACGAGACAGAGGGCATCGATTTAAATCAACAGATTCCTGTTATTATGGAAAAAGGAGATATTCTTTTCTTCCATGAGCTATTAATTCATTCCTCTAACCGTAATCGGAGCACTGACCGCTGGCGTCGTTCTTATGTTTGTCATTATATTCGCGAGGATTCAGCAGTTACATTGCGTGAAGATCTGCGCGAGAAATATTCGTTGATTTAATGGCTAATACTGTAACGTTCAACCGAATCAGATCGGCATACGCTGGCACAGTTATTTATCCGGCTAACGGTCGTTATGGCCCTCGTGTACAAGAGGATATACAGCTCGTACTGCTGCATTCGGGCGAGATGAGCATTGAGATTGATGATGAAGTTCATGAGATAACACCTGGGTCTGTCGTGCTGCTAAAGCCGGGGCACCATGAACAGTTTATATTCTCGAGCAAGGGTGAAACCTGGCATCGCTGGATATCTATTCATATTGAGGACTTATCCGAGAAGGAAAAAGATTACTTCGAGGAACTTCCGCTATGTCAGCGCATCTCGGAGGAGATGAATCGATTAACAGATTTAATGCTTTCAGTGCAATATGCTCATCCATCCGAAAGTGATCTGCTTCGCAGCTTGGGTATGTCAGCGATCCTGTTATATGTCTCTGAAATGTCGCGGACTCGAGCACTTGAGGAGATTCATCCGTCTATTCTAACGGCGAAAAGCCTGATTCATAGTACTTACCACGAGGAGATAACTTTGACGATGCTCGCGGAGCATGCAGGTGTCTCGCCAGAACATCTTGTTCGATTGTTTCGAATGAGCGAAAAAACGACCCCGATTAAGTACCTTTGGCATTATCGGGTGTYAAAGGCTGTTGAATATTTAACCCATACTGGTTTATCCATTACTGAGATTGCAATAAGATGCGGTTTCAAATCAACCTTCCATTTTGCAAGGATGGTTAAAAAGCAGATGGGGAAGACACCATCCGAAGTAAGACAGTTCTCATGGAAAGGCAATCCAATAGACAAAGCATAAAAAAGTTCGCAGTGGATATCCTGCGAACTTTTTTTCTTATTTCTTCTGAAGCTCTGCTTCTATAAAACGAATCCATTCGCGCGAAGCGAAGGATAAGTACTTGTCTTTGCGCCATATCATCGACAATTGCCATGGGATTACAGGCTGAACAACGGAAACCGAAGCAAAACGTTTTTTGTCCAGCTGCCGGCATATGCCCTCAGGCAAAAGCGTTACTCCGTATTTAGCTGCAATCATTTCCGTCATGAAGTCCCATTGCGAGCTCTCAAACACGATTTTGGGCTCGAAGCCTGCTGCTTCACAATGTTCTTTAATTAAATGATGGATCGTAAAATCTTTGCGAAACATAATAAATGGCTCTGATTCTAGCTGCTTCATCTCGATCATGCTCTGACCAGCAAGCTTGTGTTCAGCATGAACAACAAGGCGTAAATTCTCGTTGATGCAGGGAAGGACATGATACCGTTCAACATCCTTAACGGGAAGAATGACCATACTGAAATCCAGTTCTCCATGGAGAATATCCTGTTCCAAGCTTTTCCCGCCCTGTTCAATGACATGCAATCGAATTTGAGGATAATGAGACAAAAATTTCTCAATAATGAGCGGTAAAAAATATCCGCCTACCATAGGAGGAATGCCTAAGCGCAGCGTTCCTTTTTTCAATTTTACAACTTCCTCAAGTTCACTCGACATATCCTCAAAGGATTGTATAATCTGTTTCGCTGAACGGAGAATCGATAGGCCGGCATCCGTCAATTCGATCTGCTTGGAGGAGCGATCTATGAGCTGTGCACCAAGATCTTCTTCAAGCAACCGTACCATTTTTGATAATGAGGGCTGGGTTACATGCAGCTTGCGTGCGGCTTGTGTGAAGCTGCCCGCTTCAGCAACCGCGACAAAATAATTTAAATGTTTTAGATCCATTTATATTGCTCCTTCAGCTTTAGAGCAGGAATCATTCGATAATCTGCTTTATGAGCACCTATAGTGAAAAGGAATGAAAACTATGCGATATATGTATTTTACCTATATATAAGATGGGTGTAAACTTAGCGTTATCGAAAAATTTTATGAAGAAAAAAGGTGTTACCATGAACGTATTGGAAAAATTAGCTGTCCCTTTATCATCAAGACCAGCATCAGCATCACTAACCATTAAGGAATCGATTGTTCTGCCGCCAGATACCAATCATCACGGAACGATTTTTGGTGGAAAGCTTATGGCATATATAGATGATGTGGCTACGATAGCCGCAACGAAGCATGCTCGCAGACCCGTCGTTACGGCTTCAACGGACTCCGTTGATTTTCTTCATCCAGTAAGAAAAGGCGATGCAGTAAGCTTATCGGCTTTCGTTACTTGGTCACATAAAACGTCAATGGAGGTGTTTGTCCGAGTAGTAACGGAGGATTTGCTTACAGGCGGTCGCAAGGTGTGCGCTACCTCATTCCTCACGTTTGTTGCATTAGGTGATGACGATAAACCAACGGTTGTGCCTGGCGTATTAGCCGAATCAGATGAAGAGCGGCTATTGTTCTCTACTGCACCAGATAGGAAAGAGGCAAGACGTATACGAAGACAAGAAAGTAAGCATTTTGCCAATTACATGGGAACAGATTATGCTTTTAAAGAAGCGCAATCCAAATCAGTCCCACAGCATTCCATTAATAAAGGTTACGAATCGGCTTGGGGCTCGGACTGGTAAACGCACAATTGATTTCACTAGGCTGCTGTAATTTATTACAGCAGTTTTTCTTATTCAAGGACGGTAAATTGTTTTGAAAATAAGGATAACCTGTTGCCGCATATCCTATAACGAGCAAAAAATCGTTCAAAGGAGCATGCGATGCATAATGCAGGGAC
>NZ_JBFRDK010000315.1:0-3653 GCF_052113545.1 Paenibacillus sp. TAF43_2 | reverse complement strand
CGTCTACCGTTCCTGCACTACCCGCCGGGGCGATGGCCGTGATTTGTGTCGCCGAGATCACCGTATAGGACGTCGCCTCCGTTGCACCGAACTTCACCGCCGTTGCACCGGTCAGATTCGTTCCGGTCAACGTGACGGACGTGCCTCCGGACGYTGGACCCGATGTTGGCGACACGCTTGTAATCGTTGGCGCGGCTATATACGTATACTGATCCGCCGCCGATGTCGTTGATGTGGCACTCCGTCTCATTACCGTTACGTCTACTGTTCCCGAACTACCCGAAGGAGCAGTTGCCGTGATTGACGTTTCCGAATTTACAGTAAAGGACGTTGCCGGCGTTGCACCAAACATCACCGCGGTTGCCCTAGAGAACTTCGTACCGGTCAACGTGACGGTCGTGCCTCCGGATGTCGGACCCGATGTCGGTGATACGCTTAATATCGTTGGGGCGATTGCATCTACTAGTACGTTCACCGTACTGCCCACGCTATTAAGCGTTAATACTGCAGCGTTGCCTGCTTCATCCTTAATTGATCCGCCATTCAGTGACAAGGCTCCAATGGTAATCCCGTTACTATCAGATCGTCCGGTTTGGACGGTATATCTAAATTGCAACGCGCTTGATCCCGAACCGCTTGCATAGGTAGCATACACAGTCGTTGTTCCTACAATTAATGTGATTGTTGGACTGCCCGTTACGACCACGATATCGTCCATGTTCACTATAAAAATCAAGTTCTCACCTGCATCATAAGTGCCATCGGCAGGAACAGCTACATTTGTAACTAAAGGCCTAACTGTGTCGACATAGTAATTGTTAGATACGGTGGTTCCGCTCCCCACACCGCCTGCGGTAATTACACCTGAATGATTGAGCGAAATTTGAAAGGGTCCGCTAAGATTACTTAAAGGCGGCGTGAGGGTGGCGGTATAGGTGATATTGTCAAAGGTTGTTAATCCACTTAGGGTCCCACTACCTATTGTCAAATCAGCAAGGTCAAATCCAGTCACCGCTTCTGTAAAGGTAATTGTCACCAGTGAAGTTTCTCCGGAAGTCAGAAGATCGTCAGCAACTACGATAGCGGCTGTTGGAGTGGCGGCAAATGCCTTGTCAAATAAGTACAATGGCAGCAAACTTAAAATGATTACACCAATAAATAATTTTTTTATTGTTCTTGTTCTGTACATACCCTGTTACCCACTCTCTAAGTTAGGATTCACCGCGATATTTCAACCGGAATAAACCGTTCCGAACAAATTTCACACGAAAAAAAAGGCTCAACCCGTCAAACTATGTAATGAACTGAATATTTTAATATTCAAGTTAGAAGCCAATGACTCTGGTCGACGATGAATTGATTTGTTTTATGAAACGGTGACATTTTTTTGGATTGGATAGAATTTGCTGAAAAAACATGGTTAACGACGTCATGCTTAAGCCATTTCCACAGTCCCTCACCAGGGTTCAGTTGTGGACGATCTTTTAGCTGAAAAACGAGCTTTAATCGTTCCTGCTTTTGGAGAAAAGGTTGTAACTGCTTTGCGTGATGGATACGAGCGTAATTGAGTACCATGACGATTTTACCTATCGGGTACTCTTCTAGCACACGTTCGAGAAACCGTTGAAACGCAGTGGTGTCACACTCTTCGACCTCCTGATGTGTTGTACGTCCCGTTTCGTAGTTAACAACAGCAAGCAACTTCGCCTCTTCATGGCGGCCGTATGTAGGGATATTTCGTTGTTGCCTCTTGAGAAACAAGTTGTATTGCAGCGCCAGATATGAACGAATCATCGACTCGTTTTTATATAGTAAGTGATCCATTATTCCTTGCATGACCTGCTCTTTCAGTGCTGAGAGCGTGATCTCTCGAAATGCTCTTTGCTCAGCCCACGTTTGCGCGGGCGAGTGTATATGTAACTTTGGTGCAGCTAAATCCAAGCTGTGTAAGTAACTTAGATATACCTTTTTCCGTAAACGACTGGCCGAACTGACACTCGATCCAAGCGGTCAAGAAAGCTAGTGTCCAGGTATGCCGAGCTTCGAAACCCAGATCGAACGGTATCTTGCTGACAATCGTCTTGGCGATTTCTCACAATTGTTCATCCGTCAGTTTTCAAGGGCCACCGGGAGCATGACCAAGATTGATTGCGGGCAGGCCATCCTCCTAGTAGCTCTTCCAATAGGTGCTAATAGATTGATAGGTTCTTCTAAAAATATCTACAAAGAATAGGATCGGCCTAAATGAAGACGAACCGCCAAGAAACGCTCATACAAGCGTGTATTATCCGTTTGTTTCATCGCTTCGGTTATTTCTTGAATTTTATTTTGTGTTGTTAATGTCTATACCGCCCTTCGGTTGTCTTTCTTTTTCTTTATCTGGATTGGCGAGGTACATCACTTTGTAGAAACTATGAGTTCAACTTATATAGCAAAAAATTCTCATCCAGTTATTTGCTATTATATAACATTATCGGTTCGTGTTCAGTAAATTATTATCGAATTTTATCGAATGTTCTTGCGAAACGCACCTTCCTCGTTCGATCAGCATATGTCCATACAAAACAAAAAACGCAGTTTCGAAGAACTGCGCGCATTCAGTGTTTTGGTGGACTTTAGCGGGACCCTCACCCCTGACCTCATATCTGCCAGTGTTACGGCACTGTTATTTTTAGTCCTTTTTAGGTACCAGAAGTGCTTTAGAATTCAGCTTTTATGCTCTTTAATTATCGACTATACTCCGTAATAATTCATGTTTTGTTACCGCAATGTTACCGCGTAGTTACCGTGTTAATCTGTTCATCTATCCAGGTCCTACTTTTATCACACAAAGCTAAAATATGTGTTATAAGGTTAAAAACCAAAGGACTGATATTCTTGAATCTGGAAATTAAGCGCGGCTGTATTTACTACGTTGACTTCGGTGAGGAGCGAATAGCTGGTATCCAGTCTGGGAATGGTAGACCTGCTCTGATTATTTCTAATGACATCGGGAATAAATTTTCTAAATCCGTCATCTGTATTTGTATTTCAGCAAGCACCAGAAAGGACTTTCCTATTAATGTAAATTGACAAACAGTGACTTACTTGAAGGAAAGTTGAAGTATGAGCAAAGTACAGTTCAGTGCGAGCAGGTGTGGGTAGGAATACAAACATACATATTGGTGATTACATTGGTAGAGTATCAGACAATAAACTTAGGCAGGTTGAAAATGCTTTACTTCTTTCTTTAGGTATTCAACATGCCGTAAAGGTCAGTTAATCTGACCTTTTTATAAGTCTTTCCCTGTAAAATAAAAAACCGAACTTAATCAAGAGCGGTTGATGCAGCAGAGTATGAAAATACAATTTACCCAACAAGATGGGCAATAAGTCCGGCGGCTACGAGCATAGTAACTACACTAAGCATTACCATGACTGGAACACTAACATTAGCGTTTCTATCACCAGCTAGGGTAAAAAGAAAGAGTATTGTTGAGATTGTACCCATATACAATAATTCGTCGGCAAAATAGGTATGGAGTAAATAGGAACTAAGGTTCTCTGGATGATTATTCAATAGAATGAGAAAATAGGCGAAATAACCAACAAAGACTAACAAAAACAAGAGATAACCGAACACTAATTTAATGAACACCAAAACATCAAAACAT
>NZ_JBFRDK010000314.1:0-3715 GCF_052113545.1 Paenibacillus sp. TAF43_2 | reverse complement strand
GCATATTGTAGCAAATCCGTATACACTCTTCTACAAAGCTGATACATATAGCCATCAAGAAAGATTGAAAAATATATTTCCGTTAGTTTTGGGAGCTATTGACAAAGAAACATTATATTTAAGACAAGAGTTAAAAGAACTTGAAAAAGATTATTCAAAAAAAATGAGAGAACTCGGAGAAATTAAAAAAGCTACAGAGCACTGGTTGTACCAAATCAAAAACTATTTTCTTCAAGCTTTGGAATTTGGTTTGATTTTGAATCCACCGGAATCTACAGCAGAATGGTCAACTCAATCTTTTATAGATTATTTAAAACAGGTGCCGAGGAATATGGGTAATCGTTTACCTCAAGTTGAAGAAGATGCTACAAATAGAGCCGTTACTGAGTTGCAAATATTATATAACGAAGAAATTGAAATATCACATGAAATAGGTTCTCAGCGTCATAGACTTTATAAATTATCTAAACTATTTGAATCAGAGAAGCAGTACGAAAACTCTTTAAAAGCTCAAAATGATCGTTTAGGACCAGTCAATTGGCTTAAAAAGTTAGTTGAGCCGACTAATATTTGTGCTTTTTGTGGAGCTGAGAGTGAGAGGGCATTTAATGAACTAAGTAAGCTAGCAGAGTATCAAGTACTCATAAGTAATTCTACAAATGATATTAAAAAATCATATGATATGTTAGATAGAGAAATCGTAAAAGTTCGTATAAAACTGAACGAATTAGAAAAATCATTAAATAATATTAGAACACAGAGAGAAATCTTAGAGTTTCATTCAGAAGAGTCTAGACAATTAAGACAGACTGAAAATGAGATTTTTCGTTTTGTTGGGAGATTAGAAAAGTCTCTTGAAGATTATAAACTGGTTCATGAGGATGATAGTTTAAATGATGAAATTATTGAATTGGAGAAGCGAATAAATAAATTGAAATCAAGAATAGATCCTCAGAAGATTAAAACGAGGCTTGAAATGCATTTGCAAAACGTTTCGAAAGGGATTGCTACATACACGAAGTTTCTTGGGGTGGAGGACTCAGACGATCCTATATCTCTAGACATAAAAAATTTAACTATAAAAAAGAAGTCAAAGCATAGAGAAGATTATTTATGGGAAATAGGTAGTGGTGCTAACTGGATGGGATATCATATAGCGACTATGTTGGCGTTGCACGATCATTTTATTAAATTAAATTGGAATCCAGTACCGCAATTTTTAATTATTGATCAGCCAAGTCAGGTATATTTCCCAGAAAAGTCAGAGTTGGATTATAAGTCAGAAGATATACAACGAGTACAACAGATTTTCACTGCATTATCGCAGCATATTAGACTAAGGAATTACGCTACACAAATTATTGTTATTGAACATGCTGATGCTAACACTTGGGTAGGTTCAGAGGAAGATGTGTATCTTGTTGAACGATGGAGAGATGGAAAAGCTTTAATTCCAGAAGATTGGATAGAATAAGTTGTTAGTTTCTTGCCAATTGGAATTATATTCAGAGTACTTTGAACGATAGCGTGATGAATTGTAGGGGAGACTACATATATGAAAATTGATTCAGATATATTAGTTGTTAATCGGAATATCTGTAATAATATAGATAGATTTGATGCATCAGAAAGGGGACTATTGTCTCAAAACATTCTAGCGCATCTCAGAAATTTTATTGAATCAATAGCGGTAAAAATATATGGGGCCGGAAAAGATATTGAGATGGTATATAATAATATCACTAAAGCCCTAGAACATATAAAATCAAAAGGTAGTTATAAATTTTTAAGTAAATTTCACGATTTGTTACAAATTTCAGCTTCTCATTATACTCTTGATGAGGGAAAGTCAGAAAGGCTCATGCTAAAGTACTACGAGTATATGCTGAAAATAAAGGTTTTTCTAAAAAACACATATAATTTAGATGTATTAGATAATATAGATAAATTCCCTCTTAATATTGATTCTAATCTAACGGAATATTATGAAAAAATTGCTGCTAGAATTAATCAATCTCATTCTAATAAAAGCAAAAGTTCTTATAGCGATAGGTACTATATTCAAAAAATTAAACCGATTTTTATTAACCATTATATATATTATGAGGTGACTTTCACTGTTGCTAGTGATAAGACAAGCAAATTTGATAGAGTAATAGCGTTTACTAAATTGGATATTTCAAACAATTATGCTGTCAAGCTTTCGGTAAGAAATGATACTATTAACATAATGGGAAAGATAATGCCTATTCAGATTATTGATGGATGGGAAGTTTCGATACGTCCATGTGAACTTAATAGGTTTGCTCAAATAGTTGGGGAGCGCCATATTCATGGTGGTACCATAGAATATCGCGAATTAATGCGTTTCCTGACGGAAACGGGGATAAGTTTAGTTGACTTGATAGATTCTTCTGATGATTACTTCTTATATATTAAAAATGAAATATTTAGAAACGTAACCGATTTTCGTTTTTTTAATGCTTTGGAAAAAAGTCGCGAACTGGTACTTAGCAATAGTCCTGGCAGAAATGTAATTAGATATTTGCTTCATAAATTAAATAATAAAGTTTTAAAGCAACAGCATTGGAATCAGGCCTGCAGGAATTTATCATATTTGAATTTGAGCTATGGCTGTATTCCGTTTGATGAAATGCCTTTTAATA
The DNA here is from genome assembly GCF_052113545.1 of Paenibacillus sp. TAF43_2. Classification (NCBI taxonomy): domain Bacteria; kingdom Bacillati; phylum Bacillota; class Bacilli; order Caryophanales; family Paenibacillaceae; genus Paenibacillus; species Paenibacillus sp. TAF43_2. The sequence goes on along the minus strand of NZ_JBFRDK010000314.1, from coordinate 1,049 downwards.
CATCGTTGAGAAATCACAATCCGAAAATCATAGATTTGTTTGAGTGTATAAAACCTGTAGGTCGTGAACATGAACTTCTTGCACGGTTAATTAAAAACAACACTGAAAGGAATGGAGTATTGTTCACTCCTAAAAAAGATATTGAAGGATTTGAAAATATAGAGGTTCTAATAAAAAAGTATAATAATGCATTATATTACAAACATAGTCATCGAAAGTTGGAAAATTTTAAAGATCATATCTATATTAATAGCTACCTTGAAGATAGCATTGAGATTATTAGAAAGCTTACGGAGAAATCTTCATCTGGTATCAACAATTATTTAAACTCAGTGGAATTCTGGTTACAGTCATCAGCTTATAGTATAGATTGTGATGAAAAGAAATCAGCATTGAAGCAAATGTTTGTAAATTCTCGTGTAGCTTTAATTTATGGTTCTGCTGGAACAGGTAAATCGACATTGATTAACCATGTATCGAACTTCTTCAATGATAGAAAAAAAATATATTTAGCTAACACCAATCCAGCGGTAGACAATCTTAGACGCAAAGTAACAGCTGCTAATTGCACATTTATGACTATTCGTAAGTTTTTATCAGCAAAAGATTCTGATGTTATATGTGATATGTTGATTATCGATGAATGTAGTACGGTTAGCAATTCGGACATGAGGGATATTCTTAATAAAGCAGCATTTAAATTATTGGTCTTGGTGGGAGATATTTTTCAGATTGAATCAATTTTATTTGGAAATTGGTTTAGTATTGTACGGTCTTTCATATCTGAAACATCCGCATTTGAATTAACAAAACCATACCGTACTACTAACCCAAACTTACTTAATGTGTGGGATAGAGTACGAAAAATAGATATGGCTATTTTAGAACCATTAGTGAAAAATAACTTTTCTGTGAGGTTGGATGAGTCAATATTTGACAATTCTGAAGAAGATCAAATCATTCTCTGTTTGAATTATGATGGTCTATATGGCATAAACAATATAAATAGATTTCTACAGGGTAATAACGCAAGCCCAGCTATACAGTGG
>NZ_JBFRDK010000313.1:0-3771 GCF_052113545.1 Paenibacillus sp. TAF43_2 | reverse complement strand
AGCATATACTCACCTTCTGCTCCTCGCTTCAATTACATATAAGAAGATACAAATATATTTTCTTCAAACGGCCGAGCTGGGAGACCCATACGGCTGCAGCGGATCATGAGTACATCATCCAAGCGCTAGAAGCACGTAATGGCGAAGAAGCCTCACGTTTGATGAAGCTTAATTTAAATAGGCCTCTTGAGCATCTGGACAAAATTCTTTGAGCGATCCGTACCACATCTGACTATAACCAAAAAAGTGATTAAGCCGACCAGTAAGTCGCTTAATCACTTTTTTTAGTTAAACCGATCCTTCCATAGCGTGCTCTACGTCTGAATCCGTTGCCCAATCTGGAATGATTCAATCGCTGCATGGGCTAGCTGTAGCGCTCTGCGCCCCGCCGCAGCGTGAATAGGCGGTGCTTCACCCGCACGAAATGCACCGAGCAAATGGTCAAAATGCTTGTCGAACGTAAGATGGAATTCTCGCTCGTTATCATTGAAGTAACCCGCTTGCCATACTTCAGCTGTTTCGCTGCCCGAGCGTTGAAACGTAAATTTCTTCACTGTATCTTCAATGGTCACTCTGCCCTTTAAGCCATTAAGCTCCATCGCATGAGTCTGTGCGTATGCATACGAGGAGTCATAAGATCCGAGCAGCGTTCCTACTGCGCCGGATTGAAATTGCAGTGCTAATGCCATGGTAGAGAAGCCGTTTCCGGTTTTATCTGTCATTTGTGCCATCACCGATGCAATCGGGCCGCATAAATGCTCAAGCATATCAAATCCGTGGCACTGGGTTTCGATTAAGTTGCCGTGCGGATGATCACTTGTTCCTTCACCGCCAAATCGCCAAGAAGCGAATATAAGCTCTCCTAACCGTCCCGCATCCATCGCTTCTTTAGCCTTCTGAACAGCTGTCGCATAGCGGTGATTAAAATTAATCGCAAAAAACAGCTCCCGCTTCGCTGCTTCAGCAAGCAATAAATCAGCTTCCTCTAGATCAAATACGAGCGGTTTTTCCACCAATAATGGAACACCTGCTTGAATAACCTGCAAGGTCGCATCAAAATGCCCTTGATTAGGCAAGCATAAGCTGACGAGGTCAGGCCGTTCCGTCTCCAGCATCTCCGCGATGCTCGTATAAGCATTTGTCCCAAACTCATCTGCTCTTGCCCTTGTTCGGTCAGCATCTCGTCCAACAACGGCACAAAAATCAACCTCCTTACGCGCATTAAAAATACGAGCATGGTGGTATCCCCAGCCGCCAGCCCCGATTAAGGCAACCTTCACTCGCCCCTCACTGCTCATTGCTCAATGACCACCTTTCCCGTATCCCCTTTGAAAAACAACTCAAATGCTTCTTGCATCGATTGTGGTCCAAATCGGTGCGTGATGATTTGACTTAAGTATGGCAGGTGTTCACCCATCAAACGATGATTAGCCTCTAGCTCGCTAAACGGAAAATACTCACTGCCAAGCACGGCTCTCTCTGTTGCTATCAAATCGGAGGATACTTGAAAATTTAGCTGCTCGCCATGACCAATGCATACGAGTACACCGCGATGATTCAGTGCATGCAAAGCTGCTTCGCGAGCTGTTGTTCTACCACTCGTATCGAATGCTGCATCTATACGGTCAAAGCCTGCGGCTGCCAATCCCGCTTCAAGTGTTGTTTCCCCCAAATGGATCGGAATAGCACCCATTTTCTGTGCGAGTTCTAAACGGTAAGGTGTAAAATCCATAATGAATACAGGCAGCTCTTTGCCGAGCAGCAACTTCGCCATCGCCAGCACCGCAAGTCCAATCGGACCTGCACCGGCAATAAGGATGGATTCGATATCGCCATGCACAAGCTGCGCTCTGCGAATGGCATGACCGCCTGTCCCCATGATATCAAGCAATATCGTTGCTTCTGCGAGCGGAATGGCAGCATCCACAGCAAAAAACACATTTTCGTTCACGACCATATAAGGGCCGTAACCGCCATCATGAGAGAAGCCATAATCTGCACGCTTGCTTAAGCATTGGTTCGTATACCCTCGCTTGCAGCTGCGGCATTGCCCGCAAAAATCCATTAAAAAAACAACGCCATGTGTACCTACATCTGTTTTGGTATTTGTGCCTGCTGCGACAACGATGCCTGCCGCCTCATGACCAGGCGTCGCTTCGGAACCGCTGTAGAACTGTCCACGCTCTGATCCGCATAAAGCGTTTGCTTTGACTTGGAGCAGCAGCTGACCTGGTCCAGGGGCAGGCACCGGTTTCTCGATATAGTCAATTTTTCCATTTCCCAAAAATCTTGGTGCAGTCATCACGTCAGGTATCATAAAGCTCATTCGTATACCCCTCCATTTTCATGTCATTATCCTCGATAGTTTCTATTGCTTACCTCTATAATAAAGCTAATAATAAAGGTAATCATGTAAAAAACATCGAAATAACTTGTCAAAAACAATGATAATGATCGCACTAATCATATGAAATGGAGGCAATTAGGAATGAATACGCAGATGCATAACTGGAATGACCATCCCGTGCTGCCGTTTATACGACTTTGCTATCGCTTTAAAGAGACGTCATTTTTTCAAGGTGAACGGCGTCTGCTCGATTATTTGTTTTTATATATGGAAGAAGGCCGTTATTTGCTTACGGTTGAGGGGGTTGAATATGAGCTGCTACCTGGCGACTTTGCACTTATTCAGCCTGGAACGCTCTTCACAACAAGAGGATATGGGAGCTGCGTAGTACCAAACACTCATCTTGATTTCTTTTATAATCCGAACCGAGAAAGAAGCTTTGTAACGACGCCTGGTCAGACGAACTTGGATCCGTATTCGGATTTGAAGCAGCCGCAGTTAAACGAATTTCCGAACCTGCAGCTGCCCGTCAAGCTGAAGCCGCGACATCCGGAATCGTTCAAAAAGCTGCTGAACCAAATGATTGAGCATTTTAGCCACAACGACATACAAAACGTGCTTCATGCCCAAAAGCTGGCTATGGAGCTGCTCCTTCTATTAATCGGCGACTTTGAGACGACAGGCTCTTTGGCATTCGAGGATCAGCAGTTCGTAACGAAGATGAAAGCTTTTATTTCCTTTCACCTATCTGGAACAATCACGGTGGAGTCGATGGCTAAGCATGCGGGATATTCCGAATCCCATTTCAACGTTATTTTTCATCACTATTTTGGAGCAACGCCCCATCAGTTTCTCGTTCATTTACGTTTGGAGAAAGCAAGCGAGCTGTTAGCCACAACTGGACTTAAGCTCGATTTAATTGCGGAGTATTGCGGATTCGCCAACGCCTCGCATTTCTCGAAAGCGTTCAAGAAAAGTTATGGCCTATCACCAAGGCATTTCAGAAATGCGCAAGAAAAACCCTTTTTATAAAATAAAGGCAGTCTAAAACACGATTACGTGTCTAAGACTGCCTCTTCATAATATTTATACTTCCTTGCCTTTAGTACGCTCATAATAACGTCCAATTTCGATGACCAATGCGCCCATTCGCTCCAGCTCTGGAACGATGATTCTTTCCACGCCGTACTCCTTCAAAGCTGCAGCCGTTACTTTTCCGACTGCGGCAGCCACGATGTGCTGATTAAAGATGTTCAGCAAAAGCTCCTTGCGGCCCGATTCAATTGCATGCTTGAACAAATAGTGCACCTGCACCGCAGTCGTGAAGCAGACCGTATCGACTGTGCCGGCAGAAAGCTCGCTGAGCAGCAGCTCGACTGTAGCAGCATCCGGCGGAACATGCTTATAGGGCAGCACCGCTTCTA
>NZ_JBFRDK010000312.1:0-3799 GCF_052113545.1 Paenibacillus sp. TAF43_2 | reverse complement strand
CGTATATTCTTTAAATAGTTTGCAAAAGTAACCTTCATTGACGATTCCTACTTCCTCGCACAATTCCAATAAAGAATAATCCTGAACATTTAACAGCTCGAGAGCTAATTGAATTTTTTTACGGTTGATGTAGCTGATCACGCCTTCGTTCATCGTTTTTTTGAATAAGCTGCTAAAATACGACGGAGCCAAATTCACATCCTCGGCAATAGCCTCCAGCGTTAAACGCTGTTTCAGATTTTTTTCTATAAACTGCATAGCACTCATGATTTCTGCACGATGTAATAGCTGGCCAGCATGGACATATTCGAATGTGAAGTCGCCAATATAGGCTAGCTGCTCTTGAAATGCCATAAATTCCATAGGGAATTCTGCTGCTTCTGTGGCCAGCTTGTTCCCTGATTTAAACTTCAACGTAATGTCTCTATACAAGTCTCGAAGCATGGGTGCCATGATAGACTTTTGGATTTTATGGTCTGAAACAAATTGGTTCAAATCAGCAAGTTCTATATCCAGCTCTTTCTTGGAAATCTTCCTTTTCAACCATATAAGAAAATCAGCCAGCTTCTGCTGAAAGTCTGCTTTTTTGTCATTATGGTATTGGAACCGATGCATGGGTGTTTTTACTATTTTCTCTGTATGATAATAGAAATCCTCACTCACATTTTTAGCTTCCGTGTACGCTTGTTTGATCGATTCCCAGCCTCGATGCGGACCTCCGAAAGCGACGGATACCCTTTGATTCAAATATTGCTGCAAATGAGAGACGATCTGCCCTCCCAATGATTGGCAAGCATATTCCGTTTCCATATCACTGCGGTTATTTTCCCAGGAAAGAAAACCAATAAAACGATTATCGGACAGATCCGCAGCTACGCCGCTTCCACCATTCATCACCGTTTCCTCGATTACATTCGTCATCGCATATTTCAAGATGTTTTGATCAGCTGCTGAGTATTCGTTCCGGAAACTTTCATACGTATTCATTTCAACAATGAAGCAGCAATAGTTGGCTTGAAAGAAATGGAACTGCATGCGATTGGCAAAATCCGATGCCCGATGGGAAGGAATTTCGCCTCTGATCAGTTCGTTAAAAAATTGCTTTCGGACTCTATATTTATTTTCAAGTACGGATACGTTTAACGATTGAAATTCCGCTTCTTTTTTCTTCACTTCATTTAAAATCCCAGCCGCCTTAGATAAGGCCCGATCCAAATCCGCTTCCCTCAGCGGGACTTTAACAATGTACTCCAATACGTTGGCATGAATAGCTCGCTGGGCGTATTCAAAGGATGAATAGGCGGTCAAAAGGATGTATTGGGTATGGGGGAGCTCCGGCTTTAGCTGCTCAATCATGGAGATTCCATCCATTCTCGGCATAACGATATCGGATATTACAATATCCGGCTTAAGCTTCAAAATTTCCTCGATCCCATTCAGCCCATTGTTCGCTTTTCCCACTAGAACAAATCGCTTATCCCTATGGGAGAGCTCGTTAAAAAACAATTCCAATCTTTGAATGATTAGGTCTTCATCGTCAACAATGAAGCAGGTATAGTTTCTCACCATTATGTTTCTCCTTTTAGCAAGTCTGCTGGGAATATGGCGCGTACACGGGTTATTTCCTTAGGTATGCTAACGATTTGGAGCCCATATTGTTCTCCATAGTGAAGTCTAATTCGGCCATGAATATTATTTAACCCGATTCTTTTCCTTTTCACTTCCACATCACTCGGTTCTGAAACTAAAATACGCTTTATTTTATCTGGTGGAATTCCCTCGCCTTGATCAACGACTTCGATGATGACGATGCTGCCCTCCCTGTACGCATGAATCGTTATCGGGCCTTCGATCCCTCCTCCGTTATAGCCATGGAAGATGCTATTCTCCACAAGGGGCTGCAGCAGCATTCGAAAAACTGGGAAATCTATTAACCCTGCTTCGATATTTTCAATCAAGTGGAAGTTTCTGTTATAGCGGATGTTCTGGATTTCGATATAGTCCGCTACATTTCGTAACTCCTGGTGTAGCGAAACCTTCTCTGAAGCGTCATCAATCCCGTATTCCAATAATGAAATGAGCGATCCGATCACCACATCTACTTTCTCTATTTGTCCGAGACGAATAACATTGCTGATCGAACCAAGCGTGTTATACAGAAAATGAGGGTTGATTTGAGACTGCAGCACTTGAATCTCCAGTTTCCTCTCAAGCTCATTATGAACCTCCGCTCGTCGTATCAATTCCACAATTTGCTGCAGCATACGGTCGAAGGCTCGGGAGAGATCTCCGAACTCATCGTTTCGGTTAATCGTTATTGTCGTTGTAAGGATGCCTTGTTCCACTCGTTTCATTTTTGATTTGAGCGCAAAGAGCGGAGTCCTTATATACTTGGCAATAAAAAAAGAAACGAACAAACTTAAGAGAAGACCTGCGGCTAGAAGCTCGATATAATAGGTTTCCAATCTGGACAAGGCGGCTTTCAAGCGTGATTCATCATTGATCGAGATAATGGTCCAATTGAATTTCTCCGTCGGTTTTTTCAATAGGGAGACCGGCAGGCCATCCTTGGTATGCAGTTGAAGGGTTGTTTCTGCCGTATCCAGAATTTGTTCTGCTGACGTCTCTCCGATTGAAAACGTATGATCTTGAACATTCAGCGGTCCTCTATTTTCCGAAAATCCGGCAATGATCTTACCCGATGCGGTGATCAGAGCCAAATTCATTTGTTCCTGCTTATTAATCTTGAACAAGGTTTCTTCAATAGCATTTAGATCCAAATCTACAGCAATGGCCATCGGAAATGGAGCGCCATTCAGATATCGAACCATCGTAACTGTCCAGCCGGAATACTTTGATTTGTAAGGATCACTGACGAAGGTCGTCCTTCTGTTCTTGTCGGCCGCATGAAATAAAGGCTCTCTTTCCGCTAACGGTTCATCAAAAATACGGGTAGGCGTGCTTCCGCCTACAATGGATAAATCGCTTTTGATCAAATAAATATTACTGACGTAATTGCTGTTGAGTTCATATAGCTCTCTTAATTGCTTTTTGATTACTTCCGTATTGTCTATGTTGGCTTTCACCGATGTTTCGACCGAGAACAGGATCGTCTGGAAGGAGGAAAAATTAACGGTGAAATACTGATCGACCTTGTCAAGTATTTGGTTGGTGTAGAAGATGTCATTGGTTCTTATTTCCTTTTGGACATAGCGATAGGACAATTGGCTTATCAAGATTATGCAGCCTAATACAAACGCAAACACGATAAAAAATAATTTTAAAGGCAAGCTGATTCTTCTTCGCATTGCGCATCTTCYTTTTTGAGTCTGTATTAAAATGACAATAAAGAGAGGGGCTACGAATAGCCACTCTCTTCGTTCATTTACTTGATTAAGCCTGCTTCTTTAAATTGCTTGATTGCTGTTTCCTTATATTTCTTCATGTCAAACTTGGTATCCAACGTTTGGAGGAAATTGTCCCAATTGGATAGAGGGTCTTTGCCCGTCATAAATTTGACTAAGCTTTCATTAATGAAACGCGAGCGGTCAGTTGCCAAGGTATCGCTAGGGTCTGCGGTCAATAAGTTTCCAGGCAGCGTTGGCCCCACATATTGTTGGTTGTTCACGAAAGCTTCTGCCGTCTTAGGATTCTGGAAGCTGAAGTACTCGGCATCGTCACCACGGCGCGGCATTCTGTAATGATCGACCCACAGGTACTTTTCTTTCATTTCCTTCGATAATTCGGACGTTTTATTTTTGATCTTGCCGTCCACTACATCCCAATGAATTCCTTTGAT
>NZ_JBFRDK010000311.1:0-3808 GCF_052113545.1 Paenibacillus sp. TAF43_2 | reverse complement strand
TGTATGGATCGAACGGGAAACAATAACAATCACGATCGTAGGCACAAGGAAATTAATTCCTGCAAACCAAAGGATAAATTGCCCTGATTGCCGGACATCATATAAAATTTTCTCTTCATCCATTACTCCGTATATCGTCCAGTCTCCCAAATAGCGGTTATTATGATATTGCTTGCTAATGATGATTGCCTTATTCGGTACGGGTATTTCCTTGAGACTTAGTGTCCGTCCTGTTTTGATCAAATCACTTGGTTGACCGCTCGACAGACGGCCGTAACGAGCTTGAGAAGACGGATCCATAAAGTAAAAATCCCCCTCAAAGCTGGATAAATCAAGAATCTGATTAATGTATTCCATATTTAAATCGATTTTCATGACATGCTCATAGGTTTCAATGCGGGGATCGGATAGCTTTTGAATAACGCTGATACTGTCGGACGTCACATACAAATAGGGATACGTGTTATTGAAATTTTTAATTTGATGATACCAATCCGTATTCCGCATCTCGTTCTCGAGCCTGATGATATGGCTCGAAGCCAGTATCGACGGATTGTCGCTCATAATCACAACGGAGCTGATGGATTTGTACTCCTTGTCGGCTCGGTTGAACAAATTTGATATGGCATTTAGTGACTCCACATAGTGGTCATGAGAGGCATGGAGGGTGTTTAAATGATTGTTGAGCTGCTTGTTAATCGAATACAGATAGGAAATACCTGCTGCATCTTCAATGACTGCCCCAAATTCGGCTTTCAAAAGATTTATCGCTTGTTCCGCATCTGTCGTTTTCTGATTTTTGATGTTAATGGTGGTTACATTATAGAACATCACGTTAGTCAGTACGATCGGTATGAATACGCATACAATATAAATGAAGACCAGTTTATTTCGGAGCTTCAGATGATGAAACCGATAGTTGAGCACGGGGGAGCCTCCTTATTTTTTACCGATAATCTTATTTCGATAATCCGTTGGCGTCATGTTTTCCAGCTTTTCAAACTGGGCGGCAAAATAATCGGCATTTTGAAAGCCTACGAGATCCGCGATTTCGTACATGCGTTTTTTCGTTTGCCGCAGCAGCCGCTTGGCGTCCTCTATGCGAAGCGACAGCACATACTCATTGAAATAAACGCCGTAATTTTTGCGAAACAACTGACCGAGGTAGACCGGATTCATATGGAATTCGGCAGCTATTCCTTTTAAATAGATGTTTTCTTTGTAGTGGCTGTCGATATATTTTTTCACTTTTTCAATACTGCCTTCGTTCTTTTCGCCTCGCTTCTCCGCGATATATTTAGCCGCTTCTTCTATAAACTGCAAGAAAACATGTCTTATCTGCTTCAAATTGCGGTATTTCTTCTGCCAATTAAGCAATTCGTCCAACCATTGCAGGTCTTTTTCGTTTCCTCCCAGCTGCCGGATGATATTGATGATAGCAATCATGATTCGCCTAATGGTATTCGTAACGGCACCCGGAGCGAAATGCCGCTCCTGAAAGGCAATAAAAATGGCATCAATGGCGGAATGATAACCTTTCAGTTGATTGGCTTCAACCTCATAGATGAGCTTGCTATGCAGTTCTTCATCCACATCAAAGTAATACAAGGGCAGCTTATGCAGGTCCGATGCCATAAAGATGCCGTTAGAGCCTGCGGCAAAACGATAATTCAAGCATTCCTCGGCACTGATTCCGGATTGAGCAATTTGTTTTAAATGGCTAGTCGAATGGCCTATAAACAAAGCTATCGTCGTTGCGAGCTCCGTCTCCAGCATTTCAAGCAGCTTGGTGTAGTTCGTCCGCTCTGCATTGTTTTGCTCGTCCAGCCACAACTGAGGCACAATAAAGCCATATTGATTGTACGCGCGTACATGAATGAGCAGAGCTTGTCCCTCATGATGAAGATATTGCTGGAGTGCCTTTTGCAGTGCTGGAAAATAATCAATTTCCCCTTGAGGCAACGTATCTTGTATTTCTGCAATGATATACGTATAGGAAGAGGAGAGTGGAAGCTCCAGCGCATGGGCAATCCGCGCCATCACTTGCTCGCTTGGTTCGGTCTGCAGCAAGCTTTCGATGACGGTTTCGATAAGCGGCTTTTCTTTCGTTATCGATAAGAGCTGTTTTTGATTCAGCGAATTGGCTATTTTTTTTAAAGTGGATGTAAACTCCTGTTCATCAACGGGCTTTAGGATATAATCCGACACATTATAGCGGAAGGCTTGCTGGGCATAAGAGAAATCGGGGTACCCGCTTAAAATAATAAACAGCGGTTGATGCTCGCACTCCGCTTTCACCTTTTGAATCAGCTCCAGACCATCTAGCACAGGCATGCGTATATCCACAATAACTAGGTCGGGGGTCTGTTGTTCGATAAGGTCCAGTGCTTGCTTCCCATTTTCCGCTTCACCACAGATTTCAAATTGCATAGACGACCAATCCATTAGACTTATTAAGCCCTTGCGCACAAAAATTTCGTCATCCACGATCAGCACCTTATACATGGTTTTTCCTCCTTTTAGATACCACAACTATGGCCTTAACTACGGCTATTCAACTACAGTGATTCTTTCGGTAATGATGCATTCCCTTGCAGGCGTTTAAACGTTGAAGGCGAAATTCCCTTATATTTCTTGAATTGCTTTGAGAAGTAGCTAAGCTGCTGAAAGCCGTTTTCGAGAGCTGCTTGCAGCATACTGCACGAGCCGGACTGGATCATAAGCGCGGCGCTGTTGACGCGGAGCATATTAATATATTCGAGTGGCCTCATGTCCGTCAGTTCCTTGAATAGCCGGCATAGATGGGATGGCGACATGGAGCCGATGGATGCCAGATCGTCGAGCGTGAGTGGAGATTTGTAGTTTTCGTTGATGTACTCCAGCACTTGAATCATGTTTTTCCATTTGTTCGTGTTTAAAGGATTGGTGCGTTCGTATAGCTGCTTTGGAATCAAATGCGGGTAGAGAACTGCGAGAATCATATAAAGCCGTCCCTTGACACCAAGCTGAAATCCTTCGCGTTCGACTCGGTATTCCGCGAGCAAATCTTCGATTCGGTCAATCAATAGACGATCCTGCACTCGCCGTCGAGTGAGCAGGGAAGGGAACAAAAGATCTCCTCGAAGAAGCGGATTCAAGCATTGCTCCTGACAGAAATCGGGATGCAGGGCAGATAGCCACGATAGCTTGAATACGATAGCGGTGTAGGAGCAACCGTATGCGGAATTGCAATAGCCGCTGTGGAGTTCTGCCGAATTGACGATCAGACAATCGCCAGCCTGCACATGAATCTCCACATGGTTCACGGAGAATACAGCCTGTCCCGCTCGAATATAAATCAACTCGATTTCCTCGTGCCAATGCAATGGAAGGATAGACTGATTTCCCGAAAGATAATCTACGTTATAGACGGCAAGCGGAAAGTCAGAGGAGCCGTGCAGTACTTTTTCCAGAAGACGGTATTCCAGCAAAGATATTCACCATCCTATCAATATTGAGTTAATTATAAACAAAATAGAGTTATAAGTTAATTTATAATATCAATTTCGTGGTAATACTGAGGATTCGAATTCAGTATACGAAGGAAATGAATATCAGGGCCAAGCCAAGCTTGGTACATCACGCTGATGCCAGTAGGAAGCCCAGCCTTCGTTCATAATCTTGGTCTAGATTTGCGGCCAGAAATAKAGCATCTCATCGCGAAGCATAGATAGAATGTCGCGCTGCCAATCCTCAAGAGTAGGGGAGTACTCCTCAATGAACCAGACGAGATCTTTTTCTGGCCGTGGTTGAAAACGTTTGGCGTCAG
>NZ_JBFRDK010000310.1:0-3815 GCF_052113545.1 Paenibacillus sp. TAF43_2 | reverse complement strand
GATGYAGAATCAGAAATTGAGACTTCATCTAAAGTGTTACATCGTTAGTACCAGAACGAGGAGAAACTAAAAAAAAGGGCCCCGATGAAGAGCCCATTCATAAACCAAATCATAAATAAAAATCATGCTATCCGCGTTGTAACAGTAAATAGCCGGATACAGCTGTTGTTCTCTTGCTAACAACTACAATAAAGCCGTTCTTCTTCAAGCATTTTATTGCAGGGATAAGGAGCGAGCCTGAAGTTAGTTTGCTTTCACAAGGTTTAGCACTGCCGATGACACGGGAAGCAGTAATCTTGCGAGCAGAACCGGGGATAAGCGGGTTTCTTGTCCAGGATACTAATACTAAATCAGGTTCTAAAGGAATACCTACAGAAGACATATCTATCACCTCGCTTTCACTAGACTCTATATCAAATGCTGGAGGATGATAGATTGTGACTTAAATGATGCCTTTTTTTGAGATACATTGAAATGATAGATTGATAAGTAGTATAAAATTAAAAGTAAATCAGAAAAAAGAGCCGTCAGGATGTTTTCCTGCGAATTTGCGAATCAGTCACTGTAAACAGGTATTAAAAACGTCAAATTCTTAAGTGAATTTAGTTTAGTTGGTTATGGTAAGCTTTTAAAACGATTACATAATGTATTTCGTTCAAGGGAGATAGTACTATATCATTAATTAAATATTGCCTTTTATTTGTTCGACATAGCAAAACGTAAAGTCGAAATTTGTTTAGGGTACCTCGCTTGTTAATTTCATTATACAGGTGAAAGAAAGGTGTAAAGAGTGTAGAATATGCTCAATAGATTTCCTCTTTTAAGTGAGGTGAGGAATTACTTTGTTAACAATTGAACGTTATTTGACGCTGTACGGGCGGTTTGCGAGTGAGCTTGGAGCAGGTGCAGCGGCGGAGGCATCACTGGAGAAAATAGCTGAGGCGCTGTATTGTACGGAACGAAATGCCAAGCTTGTTCTCCGCAAACTGTCAGAGGAAGGCTTCATCGAGTGGAGGGCAGGAAGAGGCAGGGGCAACCGATCACAGATTACTTTCCGGAAAGACCGGGAGAAGCTGCTTCTGTATCTGTCACGACAATATGCCGAAGACGGTGATTATAATAAGGCTTTTCATCTTCTCCAGAACTTTGGGGAAGGAACGGTGGCCAATGAAAAATTTATGGAGTGGATGAGAGGCAGCTTTGGCTTCCACAAACAGCAGGGGAAACTGGCTGATGTACTGCGCCTTCCTATTACAAGGACGATCATGACTCTGGATCCGGCAGAATGTATCTTTTCATTTGATGCGCATATCATTCAGCAGATTTGTGACAGACTTGTCGTGCTGGAGGAGAATACGGGCCGGATATTGCCCGGTATCGCCCATGAGTGGGAATGCAATGAGGATGCTACAGTATGGACTTTTCATCTGAGRAAAAGCGTATTATTCCATGACGGAACTGAACTTACCGCAGCTGATGTTGTCTTTACGATAGAACGTCTGAGAAGCGGAAAACTGAATAGCTGGATTATGCGGTCGCTGGACAGAGTCGAAGCCATATCAGAACGGATTGTACGCATTCAATTGCATAAACCCAACTGGTTATTTCTCAAATATGCCTGCTCCGTTGTATTGTCAATATTGCCTTCAGGGCTGCTCGGGCAAAGCGAAGAGATGTTCTGGAAGCGTCCTATTGGCACAGGCCCTTTCCAGATTGAAGAGTGGAACAGTGGAAGGATGCTGCTAGAAGCAAATGTACAATATTTTCAATCACGTCCTCATTTGGACCAGGTCGAAATCGTACATGTACCGCAGCATGAAGCTCTTAAGGCCAATGTGGCAAGTTGGAAGCAGCTGATTTGTGATCCGAAGCAGCTGGCTGTGATTGAAGAGAACGGCTGGATCAAGCTTGAATCCAAGAACGTCTGTACAAGTATGCTGAGCTTTAACATGCAGAGAGCAGGACTTCAGCAGTCGGAGATGTTCCGCTCTATTTTAGATCAGCTGCTTGACCGGAAGCGAATGATTCGCGAACTTGGAGGTTACCGGTATATGCCGGCCAAAGGTTTTTTCCCTAAATCAGAACCTTCTGAAGGAATAAGGGAAGCAGGTTGCGATGAGGAGCTGCGCAAGCAGATTATCCGATACGGATTCGATCAATCGCCGATTTCGTTATGTTCGCATACGAGTAATGAGGCTGATGCCCGATGGATTCAGAAGCAGTGTACTGACTATGGCATTAAGATGCAGGTTCGTGTTGAGTCACCGGAGAATGTGCTGGATGAGGTTGATGTGACGCTGTATTCGCTCGTATTTCCTGAGGATGAGGTTAGTTTGATCGAGAGCTGTGAACAGGAAGACAGCTTCTTGAAGAGACTAATGACGCCGGAGCTGTCGGTTTGGACACTTGATCGATTTGATGAAGCGCTTGCTTGCAGGAATTCGCCAGACCGAATGGCTATTTACACAGAAATTGAAGAGAGAATTCGGGAGGAGTACCAGGTCTTATTCTTGCTTCATAGTAAATTTTATACCGACTACCATCCTTCTTTAAAAGGAGTTCGGATCAATTCGCTCGGCTGGATTGATTTCAAACACATTTGGCGTGCCTAACAATTGGTTACTCTTTTATATCTTTAAAATAATGAATGAGATTTAGAAAATCCCCCTCAAAAGCCATTCAGAGGAGGATTTATTTCATTGCTAATTAACTAAAAGACTCAGCAGCATTTATAAAAGTTTCTTGCTTATATTCTACTGTTCTTTGTTGAATACTTTTAATAAAATTATGTAATGTTAAAGGTTCATTGAACAATACGAGTACTGTTTAAGGGGAATCGCGCGAATTATTCGCCGACACAATATGGTGAACCTTACCCAAAATAAGAAAAAAAGCATTTCCTGGATATTTCATTATTTTAAAAATCCTTGTATCTTTTTTAAAATTGGGTTGTCTTAAATTGAGAGGCGTATTGATATGACAAGGGGGATGGGGCTGAAGGATTTGCAGATAGTGCAACTAAACGGAATTGATAATACACGGTTGGTCGAGACCCTAATTTGTAGTTAATGAAAAGCCATAGGCTGTGAGCTAAAACCGGCAGGATTTCGACAACTGGTTGCGATTCTTGTCTCGCAAACAGGGAGAAGTCTCCATAATAATAGGGAGGCTTTTTTCCTGTTTTTGCATGTGCTTTGGATTTTCGATATCGTTATAAATGATGGCGTTTATTACATTTGTGCAAAGTCTTCTGGCTGCATAGCATCCCATTCATCGCTTCGATATGCTTTACCATTATATCTTACATAATACAGCATATTCAGGTTTTTAATTTCTTGTTTTAATACTTTCTTATCAAATGGTCCGTTTCCGAAAATTTCATTTAAATCTTCATTTAATAAATTCAAAATTTCATCCGGCATCATGGCGTTACTATTATCGATAAGCTCTACCCCTGAGTACTCCAAGTTCATTTTAATTTTAAATCCGGAACTGACAATCCCTTTTATTAATAATGTGGAGTTACTTTTTGGTTTTTGTTTAATTTCATCAAAAAACACGGAACAATTAATACCTTCTGGAATCAAGGGAACACCTCATATCTAATTTTACTCCTTAACAGGAGTCTATTAGTATTGTACACCTAATTTATTTATTTCTCTCTCTTATTTAAGATTCTTCTTTATTATTTTAAAATCTGGATCGTCTACACTAAGTTATACAGAAAAAATAAGGGCTAGTAGAATGAAGGGAACAGAGAAGGAGCGAATCTACTATGCCAAAACCAAGACGTACATTTACTACCGAGTTTAAGA
>NZ_JBFRDK010000309.1:0-5720 GCF_052113545.1 Paenibacillus sp. TAF43_2 | reverse complement strand
GTTTGGCGGAAATAGAGCTAATTTCTAGTGCTATTCCCAACAACATTGTCCATTTGGAGCATATTTGGTGACAAGTATTGAAAAATAGACTAGTTTTTAGTTCTATTCTTGCAAATTTGGTCCATTTGGCGGAAATAGAGCTAATTTCTAGTGCTATTCCCAACAAYATTGTCCATTTGGAGCATATTTGGTGACAAGYWTTGAAAATTAGACTAGTTTTTAGTTCTATTTKTGCGAATTGGGTCAGTTTGGCGGAAATAGAGCTAATTTCTAGTGCTATTCCCAACRTCTTCGTGCATTTGAAGCATATTCGAGGATAAGTAATGAAAATTAGACTAGTTTTTAGTTCTATCTGTGCGCATTTGATCTATTTGGCGGAAATAGAGCTAATTTCTAGTGCTATCGCCCACAACATTGTCCATTTGAAGCATATTCGAGGATATGTAATGAAAATTAGACTAGTTTTTAGTTCTATTTGTGCGAATTTGGCCGGTTCGGCGGAAATAGAGCTAAYTTCTAGTGCTATTCCCAACAACATCGTCCATATGAGGTTTATTGGAAGTTGAATCCATAAACTTCACAAGAGAAGCCCTACTCTATTACATTTCTATATAAAAACACACTGTAAACTCTCAAAATTTGGTACACTAGTAGCAAATTTGTTTTAAAAAAGGATGATGACCATGTCCGATCATAACGACCGTGATGATCTTGCTGATCGACGCCGCAGCAAGCTGAAGGTGCTTCGATTTGATAATAACGGTAAAGATTTAGTTGAATCCGAAAAGCCTGAGGAAACCTTTGCGGACGTAGGCGGGCTTGAGGATGTTAAGAAAAAAATACGCATGAATTTCATATTGCCATTGAAGCAGCCTGAGCTGTTTGCAGCCTATGGCAAGGAAGCAGGCGGCAGCCTTCTGCTCTACGGGCCTCCAGGCTGCGGCAAAACCTTTCTTGCACGAGCGGTTGCTGGAGAAATAGATGCTAATTTTATGCACATTGAGCTGCAGGCTATTCTAGGCATGTACGTGGGTCAAAGCGAAAACAATTTGCATGACATTTTTGAGAAGGCTCGGGAAAATAAACCGTGCGTCATCTTTATTGATGAGCTTGACGCGATGGGCGGCAGCCGCAATCAGATGCGTCAGCATCATGACCGCATACTCGTCAATCAGCTTCTAATGGAGCTCGATGGACTTCGTACGTTCAATGATCAAGTATTTGTCATCGGAGCGACGAATACCCCTTGGTACCTTGATTCCGCGCTGCGCAGACCCGGAAGGTTTAATCATATGATTTTTGTACCGCCGCCTGAAGAATCGGAGCGTACAACCATCCTGCAGCTAAAGCTAGCTGGAAAGCCGCTTTCCCCGCTTGATTTAAATAAAATCTCGAAGGAGACCAAACATTTCTCAGGAGCGGATCTGGAGCAAATCGTGAAGGATGCCGTTGAGAGCGCATTGGAGCGTACACTCGATATTGGAGAAATTCAGCCCATATCTCAGGACGATTTGAAAAAAGCTGCGAAAAACCGAAAGGCGACCACTCTCGATTGGTTTGCCACAGCCAAAAACTATGCTACGTTCAGCGATATTAATCAGGACTATCAAATCGTTCTCGATTATATGAAACAAAGCGGTTTGAAATAAATCCGATATAGCGAGGTAGACATAGTTATGATGGAAATAGAAGAGGAAATGACCAGTAAACGATACGAGCGAATACAACAGCTCATGGGTTGGAAAAAGTTTAAGGAAGCTTCTGTTGAGGCGCTTGCGCTAATTCAGGATACTCCCGAGGACCCCTATGCCTATGCACTGTTCGGGCAAGTTAGTCTATACATGGATAATCTGGATCAAGCCCTTCACTGGACAGAACAATCGCTTCTACGCGACCCGGAAAATGAATTAGCCTGGTTTGTTCGCAGCAATGCTTTTTATTCGATGGAAAATTGGAAAGCAGCCTTGGAATCGATTGCCGAAGGACAGCGAATTGATCCTTATGAACCACATTATTATTTCTTGCTGGCTAATATATATAATAAGACAAGACGGTATGAAGAAGCCCGTGATTTGCTATTGAAAGGACTTGAAATCTCTCCTGAAAATTCATTGTATCTCGCTAATTTAAGCTATAATGAAGCCTTGTTGAATCGTTTTGCCGAATCAAAAATGCTGGCTAATCAAGCTTTGCGGCTTGATGTCGAGTCTGATATGGTTTACTTATATTTGGCATGGTCAGCAGAAAGACGGAACGATTACGACGACTATCTGCTCATGCTCAAGAACGCGATTAGATTAGATCCTGAAGACAAACAAATTCGCCAGGAGTTTCTCGAAGGACTGCAAAAAAATTATAAATTTTATCGTATCATGCTTTTGCCGGGAAATCTCTTGAAAAAGCTAAAGCCCTGGCAGGTTCTTCTCATTTGGATTGTGATTTGGATTGTCTTTAAGCCGCTCGTTATATTATTTATTATTCTTTATGTCGCGACGCACTGGATTACAAGGCTGCTCGTGCATGTAAAAGTGTTTGGCTGGAAACGAAGAAGGTGAGCAGCTTGTGCTCACCTTCTTTTTTACTCAAATCGATGCCATGCCTATATTATTTAAGCACAATATCCAGCCTCATAATCGTTATATAAGCTTGTTGACGCGTATACGTGCCTTTTGGGCTGAATTTATTGTTTCCAATGCCTTTCATGACATCATGCATCGACACAAAATCAACGCTCGGCTTAGCCCAGCTTGCTATGATGCTGTTGTCTGCAAATGCCGAAGCGTCAGCTGGAACCTTATAGCCAAGCACCTTGGCTGTGTTCGTAAGCATGACCGCTGCTTCTTGCCTCGTGATGCTTCCGCTCGGATCAAATTTTCCATTTCCTTTACCTTTGACGATACCCATCAAATAAGCAGCTACTACTTCTTTAACCTTCGTATCCGTAAATGGATTATCGCTCAGGACAACTTGTTTTTCTGCCAAAATCTCATCAATCGTTTGGCTTTTCTCTACTTCAAGCAACCTAATAATAATTTTCGCAAAATCTGCACGTGTGATTAGCTTCTTGTAGTTGTTTTGCAGCTCCGCTGGAATAAGCCCGATTGATATCGCTTCATCTACCTCTATCTTTGCCCAAGCATCAGGCTGATCGCCTACTGCTGCACTCGTGTCAATCTTAAAGAAGTAGCTTGCCCTGTCGCCTGTTGCCTCATCTAAGATGAACAATTCATAGTAGGGAACGCCATAATCAAAGGTTACTGTTCCCGTCGTATTAGCGGGTAAAGCATTAACGAGCTCCTTCTTGCCGTTTATCGTCCAAGGTACTGGACTCGAAACTAAAACACCATTTACCAAGCTATAACCAAATACAACAACGCTAGTATCAACCTTTGCTGTATAGCTCAGAACTGCTTTTTCAGGAACGAGTATCGAAGTAATTGTAACATCCTTATATACATCTCCTAGATCGTTGAACGTTAACGTCTCTTTCACTTCGCCCGATTTCTTCGAAATCGAATATGTATACTTATCCTTCGAAATCTCAGCTGCAGCAGCTGGCATTACGAATGAAAACGTCATTAAGCAGATTGTCAGCCATATCAAAACAGCTTTTTCCCTTCTTTTCATACCAGTACCTCCATGTTTAATGAAATGTATCTGCTATTCATTCAACAATACCAGTGGATTTCCCTTCATTTTCGACAAAACCGCTGCTTATAACACCTATACATCATATACTAATTCGCCATCTGCAAAAATCGGCTTTAATAATGTTATCGCTTCATAATGAGTAATAAATTTATGGATATAAGAATGAACCGGGTCAAACAGTTTAATTCGCTCTCCCCTATTTACATGCTGCTCATCCCTCAGCGTAATATAATCTGCTTCTGCTTTTCCAGTTGATGTGTTAATGATTCGGTAAAGCTGCTTGAAACCCGGTGTCGATATCTTCTCTGGATTTGCTGAAATTTTGATAACCGGCTCGTAGCTCCCGTTTTTCTCACGCGCGACAAGCTTGTACACACCGCCGAGTGAAGGCTGATCCGCTGCGGTAATCAGCTTCGTACCGATACCCCATACATCAATCTTTGCGCCTTGCGACTTTAGGTTAGAAATAATAGCTTCGTCCAAGTCACTGGAGGCAACGATATTCACATAAGGCAGACCAGCTTCATCGAGCATTTTCCGCGCCATTTGTGATAAATACGCTAAATCGCCACTATCAAGGCGGATCGCATTCATTCGTTTACCTTGGCTCTCTAGCATATGGGCGATCTTAATCGCGTTGGGRACTCCGCTTTTGAGCGTGTTGTACGTATCTACCAGCAGAGTTACATAGTCAGGCAGCGATTCCGCATAAGCGCGAAATGCTTCCTCCTCCGTATCATGCCCCTGCACCCAAGAATGGGCATGCGTGCCTTTGGCAGGAATGCCAAACAGCATGCCAGCCCTCATATTAGACGTCGCATGGAAGCCCGCAATATAAGTAGCTCTTGCTCCCCAAACCGCTGCATCTGCCTCTTGCGCACGCCTCGTTCCGAACTCAAGCAATACGTCATCTGGAGCAACCTGCTTAATTCGAGCTGCCTTCGTCGCGATCAACGTTTGATAGTTCATCATATTGAGGATAGCCGTTTCTATGAGCTGTGCTTCAAATACGCGTGCCTCAACGCAGAACAATGGTTCATTCGCAAAAACGAGCGTTCCTTCCTCTACCGAATAAATATTGCCTGTAAACCGAAAGCTGCGCAGCTCATCAAGAAACTCCTCTTTGTAGTTCTCTTCTTGCGTACGCAAATATGTAATTTCCTCTTCTCCAAAATGAAGCGATTGAATGTATTCCACAATTCTCTCCAAACCTGCGAATACAGCAAAGCCGTTATTAAAGGGAAGCTTGCGGAAATACGCCTCGAATACGACCCTCTCATCTTTGCTTCCTTGCAGCCAATGCGCGTACATCATATTTATTTGGTACTYATCTGTATGAAGTGTCAAATTTGTATAACTCATCCCATTAACTCCCTTCCCTAGTACTCTCTCCAATACCCGTTCCTTTAACTCTTGAAAACAAAAAAAGCGCCGTTGAGATCGAATAGCTCCGCTCAATAACGCATCATATTTTCACTTCGGTGCTCTTGTACTGGTACATTATTTGAACCAGCCCTTTTCCTTAAACCGAGTAATCGCCTCGATGCGGTTGCTGACGTCAAGCTTATCAAGAATGACAGATATATAGTTGCGAACGGTACCCGTCGTAATAAACAGCTCGCTTGCAATTTCCTTCGTGTTTTTCCCATCTGCTACGAGCACAAGCACTTCCTTCTCGCGCTCTGTTAACGGATTTTCTTGTCCATATGCCTCATCTACAAGCTCCGATGCGAATATCCGTCGTCCAGCCATCACGCTGCGAATCGAATTGGCAAGCTCCTCGCTTGGGCTGTCCTTAAGCAAATAGCCGCTAACTCCCGCTTTGAGAGCACGCTCAAAGTAACCGGATCTTGCAAATGTCGTCAAAATAATGACCTTGCAGCCCTGGCCCTTCAGCTCCTCAGCAGCATCAAGCCCAGTCTTGGCGGGCATTTCAATATCCATAATGCAAATATCAGGCTTATGCTCATGCACAAGACTTATGGCATCTTCTCCATTGCTTGCTCTTCCGACGACCTTCATATCCTCTTCCAAGTCAAGCAAGGAAGCGAGGGCGCCCAGCAGCATGC
>NZ_JBFRDK010000308.1:0-4034 GCF_052113545.1 Paenibacillus sp. TAF43_2 | reverse complement strand
CCTTTGAGCCGAAGCTTCCAGCGCTGTAAACTAAACCTTCTGTTCGCATGCCTGTTTTCCATTCTCCATAATCTACGGTGTCTGCAAGCATCGCGAACATCGTTGCAGCTAATGGCACGCCGCCAAATGATTTGATCACCGATGCGATGATTACGATTATAATGCTAGTTGGATCAATAACCGTAATCGCGGCTCCCAAAATCGTGATGACTAACCCTAGGAGTGAAGAATTACGTTTACCGATCCTTTTAATAATCGGAGCAACAAACAGCAAGCCAATTAATAACGGGATAAAGGAAATAACGCCAAGAATGGACATCCATTCAGCATTTCCTAAAATATACTGCGCGTAATAAATGTTAACCGCTGTATTAACCGACGTCATAATATAGCTCAGAATCATGAAGACCACGAGCAGCGCCCAGTATTTATTGCGGAAAAGCGCTTTCAAAGAGCCACTAAGAGGGACCTGATTTTGGGCTACTGCTGGCTTAACTCTCTCTTTCGTCGTTCGGAAAGTAATCAAGAACAACACTGCTGCAATTGCGCCATAAATGATAAAGGTCATCATCCATCCATGTTTGCCGCCACCGAATGCATTAACGATAGGAACCGTCATGGTGGAGACGAGCACCGCGCCTAAGATAGCCATCAACATACGGAATATGTTAAGCAAAGAGCGCTCGTAAGGATCTTGTGTAATCAATGAGTTCAACACACCATAAGGAACATTTTGCACCCGAGTAAATAATATTGAGAATAAGATAGGTCACATAAGCGTAAATAAGCGCTCCTGTTGCACTTAAGTCTGGAGCTGAAAACAGCAGCACGCCAGAGAGTCCAAATGGTACGGCCAGCCAAAGCAGCCAAGGACGAGCCTTGCCGTGCTTGGTCCTCGTTTTATCAACTAACACACCTACACCAATATCGACAAAAGCATCGAAGAAACGAGCAATTAATAACAACGTACCTACTGCTGCAGCAGAAAAGCCGACGATATCGGTATAAAAGAAAGTGAGGAACGTTGCAGCGGACGTCCAAATGAGATTGCTTGCCATATCTCCAACGCCATACCCAAGCTTCTCCGAAAATGAAAGTTTAGTCTGTTCCATAGTAGCAACCTCGATTGTATGATTTTTTTTGTCCGTTTAGTTGGAGGAGAAGTTGTTCGACCATTTCATCTGAAAAAGCACCTTTAAATGCCCAACATCCAAGCCAAAGTACATATCTGTTTTTTCTTCCAATGTCATTTGTGTAACCATTTTCTTTATGTCACGATTCATTTTGAATCCACCTAAAATAAGCTCACAAACTGTAAAGCGTTTTCATTTTTTACTACACACTCATTATAGATGATCAAAAAATCAGAAATATGGTATGATTATTTGAATAAAAGTAAATTTATTTGGAGGCATTAGATGGAATTTAATCCTTCCTTTTTAGCTAAATTACTTCATGAGAGCTTGCAGCTGCCTGTTTATTGGTTGAGTGCGGATGATCCAAGCGGGCAGGAATATTTCGAATCCAACGCTCCTATCCCATTTTCCGTCTTACAAAATCCTGAATACTTCCAGCAATTAATAAAACGAACCTGGGATAAAACTTTTCCCGTTATACAGACAACGGAGTTTGAGGAATTTTTTATCGTACAACCCGTTTATTCGGATTTGAAGCGAGCAGGAACCATTATTATAGGTCCCTCAATTGATTATGTTCCTTCCGAGGAAACCGTTCGAAATCTCATGAATGACAATAATATTCCCAGAAAAATCCATCCAGCTTGGGTTGAATATTTGCGTAGTCTCCCTCTTGTTTCCAAGCAGAGATTATTTCACATTGGCATCATGGCCCATTGGATTGTCAATCAAGAGGCGTTAGAATTAACGGATGTTCTTGAGTTTAATTTCCGGTTGGGTCAACGGTTTTTGTCAGAGGAAGCTATCGAGCTATCGATGTCTAATATGAAGGAATTTTCTAATCTTCACACGAGCCGGGAATTTGAACAGATATTATTACGGCATATTAAGAACGGTGATAAAGCTGCACTTAAGAATCTATTCGTAATGGGTGTAATTGGGGAGGCAGGCACACTATCCAAACGAAGTCATTTGAGAAGCCGCAAAAATATTGCCATCTGCGCAATTGCTGTAGCCGTTCGAGCGGGTATGGAGGGTGGATTGTATACTGAGCTAGCATATCGCTTAAGTGATACTTACATTCAGCATATCGAGGATTTAACGGATGTTCGCTCGGTTGAAACCGCGATGATAGACGCCTTCTTAGATATTACGGATCGCGTTAGCGAAAATCGGAAAGGCACCGTTTCTAAGCCAATCGCGAAATGCCGCGAATACATTTTTAATCATTTGTATGATGCGATTTCTATCTCTGAGCTGGCTGAGCTGACTGGACTTAACGGTACCTATTTATCCACCCTTTTCAAAAAAGAAACGGGACTCACGATCAGTCATTTCATCCATCAGGAGAAAATAGAAGAAGCTAAGAAGCTGCTCGATTTCACAAGTGAGTCCGTCTCAACCATCGCTACTCGTTTGAACTATTACGACCAGACTCACTTTATTAAATCGTTTAAAAAACATGCCGATATCACACCTAAGCAGTATCGTGATCGAAAACGGAATGGAGATAAAAAGCCCATAATAATATCCCCTACAAGTTCGCTTTCTTGAGCGACCACTTAAAGGGGACGTGCGCAGGCTGCGCAGTCAGCCCGCGTGAATGGATCAGCTGGCGCCATTGCAGCTATGGAAAGAGAACTACTCTACGTTATTGAGTTTACGATAAGGCAAGAGAAAATCACCAAGGTTGATTTAATTTCGATCCTCTCTCGAACGGCTGCTAACCTTTATAATCAAAAGTAATTTGCCCCTCTTCACTGCCAGCAACTCCTTTCGTTTCCAAAACTCTGCTGTCGGTAGAAAATAAAGTATTAGACTGGGTGTCTTTATTCCACGCTGATTCTCAATTGTAATATCGTCAGACATCATAAAATAAATTTTAGACTGACCTCAGAAATTGAAACAGCGACAGCCAAGGACAAAAAATAATGTCCTAGACTATCGCTGTTTCATTGAACTAACGTTCCTCGTTAGCGTAACGAACAAGCATGTCATCCTGGTTAAGCACATCCTCTGAATAAGATAATAACCGTACCGAATAGTGCTTTTGAATACACTTATATCCACGTTTGAAACGATTTATTAACCATCTTTACATTGTTCATTTTTGCCCAGCTCTTTAAATCCGAGATGCCTCTATCTTCATCCTTTGAATACCTAAATGCCATATCCAATGGGACGATCTTCCAGCTGTAAGGTAATATCCCAATAACAGGTTTAAAGTACCCCATTGTCATTATCACTTTAATATCCCTTGAATTAATTATATTCCCATTTAATATGATTTGCTCAATGGATAGGCATAACACGGTTGGTTTCTTAAAAAATGTTCTGTACAATGTGAGTAACAGTACAACTAAACATAGAAGAATCACCGTTAACGAAGCGTAGAATATACCCCTCTGATCCCATAATCTCAATACAAGAATAGATTGACTCGATATAATAGCAATCATGCCTATAATGGTTCCAATCCTTGATGGACTCTTAACTGGATGCTTTATTTCCATCAACATTGCCCCCCTGTTCAAATCCCTTATCTTAGAATACCACTTATTGGAACTATTCTCCCTCTATGGAGAATCATTTTTCTCTTAAATGCTCATATTTCCTTAGGTTTTGAACGATTTCCTTTCGTACAAGACAACCTTTAAATGGAACAAGATTGTAGATAGTGTAAAATATGGGGCGAAGAATGTACAAAAAGCCTCTCCACTCAGACCACTCGTTTAAAAAAGTGGACTTTGGGAAGATTTATGGTCGCACCTTTGGATCTCCACATCGTCTCATGGGGGTCAACCCTCCCATGTCTCACAGAGTCTACGCTCCCACATTCCTTCATTCAACCTGTCCATGAGGCGCTCCCACATTCCTTCATTCAACCTGTCCATGAGG
>NZ_JBFRDK010000307.1:0-4072 GCF_052113545.1 Paenibacillus sp. TAF43_2 | reverse complement strand
CCTTTACCCATTAACACAATTAAGAACGTAGATTGGTCACATATTGTTTTACTTTTTTTTTTTGAAAAATCGTTTTTTAGTTTCAAATTGGGTTCAACAGTACGTTAAAAAAAAGAAGTGATCGGTCATTTGACCGATCACTCCAATTATTATTAATGAATGGGTAAACATACCATTACTGTCGTACCTTCGCCTAGCCTACTTTTCATTTCGATCGTTCCATGATGAAGAGTAACAATTTTTTTGGCGATCGCAAGCCCCAAACCATTGCCGCTAATATTGCGGTTGCGTGATTGGTCCGACTTGTAAAACCGCTCAAACACATGTTCAAGCTTATCCGCCGCAATGCCAATACCTGAATCGGTTATTATGAATAGCACTTCGGTATCGGATTGAGTTAAAGAAATCTCAATAATTCCGCCTTCAGGTGTGAATTTGATGCTGTTGCCGAGTAAATTCATCCATACCTGGTTCAACTGATCCTGATCTGCTGTAATCTTGATCGTGTTCGCCCATTCTAATTCGATGCGAATGTCTTTGGCCGACCATTGAGGCTCGCAAGTAACGACGATTTGCCTAATTTGCTCGTCGAGATTATACGTCATCGGCTCGAATGGATGCTGATCGGAATCAAGCGAAGCAAGCCTGAGCAAATTATCGCTAAGCCTCGATAGCCGCCCGCTCTCCATAATAATAATATCCAAATAATAATTACGATTATTTTCTGCTACCAAGCTGTTGTTCTTCATCGCCATTGCAAAACCCGATATAGACGTTAGCGGAGTTTGAATTTCGTGCGATACATTCGATACAAAATCCTGCCGCATTTGCTCCAGCTGTTTCAGTTCACTAGCCATTTCATTAAAGCTATGGCTTAAGACTCCTATTTCATCAGCGCTTTTCAGTTTGATTTCCACATCGTAATCACCCTTGGCAAGCCTCTTGGTCGCTTGTGTCATCGCTTGAATCGGTTTCACCAAATAACGAGCTGCAATAAGAATACATAGGCTCCCAATAATTAAGCCGAGAAGCAGTATGAGCAGCAGCATTCGATTTATAATATCTTCATTTTGCGCTGAAAACTGCATAAACATGGCCTGTATCTTCCCATCGATGGGAAAAGGAATACCAACGAATGTTTGGCCTTCCTTACCAGGTGAGCGATATAATTGTCCTCGAAGCACCTGTTGAACAGCTTCCGGCGCAATTTTCACATTACTCGTATTGTTTAAAGCATAGATCGTTACATTTCCTGATGCATCATACATGTGGATTGGATAAGCGGACACCTTTACCATTCTTGTTAGGAAAACACTCAGATCATCCGGCCTTGTTTGTTCATAGAGAGTAATCATTTCCTCTCCTGCTGCAATCATGTCGTTCTGACCGACATGGTTTATTTCTTTCTTGAATATAGAATAGCCTATAAAAAATGAAGACAATAAGCTGAAAATGATGACGGCCAGAAACGTGCAAATGATGCGGACATATAATGTATTGATCATGTGATGACAAGCCGATACCCCAGACTACGGGCGGTTTCAATCTGAAAATGTTGTGCATCGCCAGCAAATCTTTCCCTTAGCCGTTTAATGTGAACATCGACGGTTCGGTCGTCACCTTCATAATTTTTGCCCCAGATCTGAGTGATCAGCTGTTCCCTCGTAAAAATTTGTCCAGGATGGTTCGCCATTTTAAACAGCAGCTCAAATTCCTTCAATGGCAGATTTAGCGTTTCTTCTCCTCGAATCACTTGATAGTTGCGGCGATTTAGTGTAACGCCGCCAAGCTGTACCGTTTGTGATGAGACAATCATGTAACGCTTCAGCAGCGCTTTTACTCTCATCACAAGCTCCATCGGATCAAACGGCTTCGTTAAATAATCGTCCGTGCCAAGCTGAAACCCCTTCACTTTTTGCCCCGACTCTCCTTTAGCTGTGACCATCAGGAGAGGAATATTGGAATCGATGCGCCTGATCTCCCTGCATAATTCCCATCCGTCTACTTGAGGCATCATAATATCGAGGATAACCATATCAATTTGATTGTTTTCCCAAATTAATTGCGCCTCCGCACCGTCTTTTGCCTCTAAAATTTGGAAACCTTCGTTTTTCAAAAATAAAGACATCAATTCGCGAATATGTGCATCGTCATCCGCGATCAGAATTTTGGCCATTAAGATGTACGTCTCCCCTCTTTAACATGAGCCTCCCATATGGGCGGATTGCTGTTTCAACCAAAATGCCATCCAAGCAAGTTCCAATGATAGAAAAACAAACTGAGTGCTACTGCCGCTAGCATAATAAGAGAGTAATGCACGCGTCTTAGGACTGTCCAATAGCTGTTTTTCCAAGCAAGCACACTCATAACGATCATCGCCAAAGTAAATCCAACGAGTAGAATAGGCATAAACAGATAAAGATTCAACGACTGTGTAATGCGRCTAAGTCGAGTGAGCATATCCATATTCATCACGACAACAAGCGTCGCCACAATGGTTGTAAGTGCCCAGATGGCGGTGGCTGCAGACAGCCGATATGCCCACTTCTGCTCATTCGGCATTGCGCTGATTTCACGTCTGCGATTTAGGAAGCCCAGTATTACCGTAATAAATAGAAAGACTGAGATGCCAAGCAATGGAAACCAGAACGATGTTTGATCCAGCAGCGACGCGCGTTCAAGCGGCATTGTAGGTAAGAAATCAAGAAGCAAATGAGTGACTTTTCCTGATTCGTCGGTGCGGAATCCAATCCGTCCCTCTCCGCCTACTTGTTGGAATACATCAGGTCCAATAGGTTCAAATATTTGCTGTTCAGCACCACTCCCAATGAGTAAACGATTGCCTTCAGCCGCTACACTGATCTTGGACATAAAACTATAAAACTTATCAATATCGGTATGATTGCGACGAGTAAATTGATAGGAACCCGCATACTTTTGTACAGCATCATTAAGTTCAGCGGATACTGGCGGCAGGCTGACTTCCTCGGCTGGGAAATAGCGGTCTAAAAAGGCTTTTGCGAGTCCATCCGCTGCTAATGAGCCGTCCCCTCCATTGTAGGAAACAAAAATGCCAATCTGCTTATCTGGAACGAGATATAGCTCTGTATTAAACTGCAAATCTGCTCCGCCATGGGAGATAACTTTTCGCCCGTTCATGTTCAGTTCATAGAAACCAAGATCTATTGCCGGTAAATCCTTATGGAACTGGAAAGCCGGTGCATGCATCAATATGGCTGTTTCTGGCTTCAAAATTTGCTTTTCTCCATAACGTCCATTCTGAAGATGAGCAATCATGAAATGAGCCATATCCATCGCGGATACTGCAGCTGATCCCGCAGGCCGAAATCCTCCCTCAAACGTTGGCGGCTGAGCTGTATATGCACCGTTTTCCTTAGCATATCCCGGTACAGAAAAAGCTTCTAATGCAGCAGGAATAGGCTCTTGAATAGTAGCGTATTTCATATCCAGCGGATCAAAAATATATTTCTGAATATAATCATTGTACGCTGTCCCGCTAACTTCCTCGACGATTAATCCTGCTAGCGCGGCGCCATAGTTGGAATAAGACGACATCTCGCCCGGAGGCCTTACTCGTGCCGGCATATGCTTGGCAAGCGTTTCCGAAATCGATACCGGCAGCTTTTTAGGATCTGTAGTAATTTGATAGCCGACTCCGCCTTCTTCAAAGCCAGCGGTATGGGTCATTAGATGACGCATCGTAATCGGCTCTGAATAGGTTTTCGGTATTTTCACCGTTTTCAAATAGTTATTGATGTCTGTGTCCAGATCGATCTTGCCTTGCTCAACAAGCTGCATCACAGCGGTCCAAGTAAAAAGCTTCGTTGTTGAAGCGATTCGAAATAGATCTGTCTCTGGGTTCGCCAGCTGGTTCTTCTCGAGGTTAGAGTAACCATACCCCTTAGCGAGCAGGATTTCCCCATCCTTGACGATTGAAATAACCGCACCTGGAAACTTGAAATTGTCCATATGCACTTTCATAATACCATCAATGAACGCCGTTAGCCCAGCGACATCGTTTAGAGAATTGGCTTCTCCCTCGGGTGTGGGC
>NZ_JBFRDK010000306.1:0-4075 GCF_052113545.1 Paenibacillus sp. TAF43_2 | reverse complement strand
CATTGAGTATATCTCCTACTATGGCATTCCAGATGGCGAGAAGCTCTTTGAAGGTGTCGTCAAAGAAATTACAGAAGGCAAAGTATCGCCGTCCACTGCAGTTGACAAAATCAAACCGCAGTTTGAAGCGAACATGAACAAATTGCTTCAAGACAACAAATAAAATTTTGTCAAAAACTCTCGGCAGGCTCCTATTTTAATAGAGAGCCTGCTAGGGAGGAGGGGGAAACGATGCGGCGACCAAGCGTTAAAGTCATTTCGTTATTGCTTCTGTCACTAGCTGTTTGTGTCTCCTTGTTTTTTCAGGAGTCCGCACTAAATGGCACGGTTACTGCTGAAGGAACATCGGCAAGCAATCGGAATACCCATTCGACGGCTTTAGATGCGCCATATGAAAAGGGTGGTTATGACGAATACTTGTCTAAATATGATCCTATTCAACTGGCTGCTAACGATACGATTGTAATCGAAGGGGAGAGCTACAGCGAAGTTAAGGGAATGGAAGTTTCTATCGTTGAGAATAGAGCGGGCAACGAGGGGCAAGCGGTTCTCACGAAAGATTCAGGTGCGATTTCCTGGGCATTCGAGGTTAAGCAAGAAGGACTATACAATCTCGGTATATATTTTTATAGCGAGCCGGGCAAGGATTCAGATATTGAACGGGAGCTGTTAGTGGATGGGCAATCGCCATTTAATGAAGCTAGAAGCATAACCTTCAATCGAATATGGAAAAACGAGAAGCAAAGCTTCGATCGCGATGCGAGGGGAAATGATCTGCTGCCTAACCAAATCGAAGAGCATATGTGGCAGGAAAGCTTAATTAAAGATAACACGGGCTTTTATGAAGAGCCTTTTTTATTTTATTTCTCGAGAGGCCAGCATACACTGACGCTGACTTCGGTTAAAGAGCCGCTCCTCATCGATTGGTTGAAGCTGTCTGCACCGGAAATTGCTCCTACATATGCAGAGGTTGCCAGCAAGTATAAAGAAGATGGGCTAAAGCAGGCTGCAGACGTTTCGATCAAGCTTCAAGCAGAGCAAGCTTTATACAAATCTACGCCAAGCTTGCTGCCTTATAATGATCGTTCTTCTCCCGCGGTCGAACCTTACCATGTATCAAAGCTTCGCAATAATGCAATGGGTGGATGGGCATGGAGAATGCCGGGACAATGGATTGAATGGGAAATTGAAGTAGAGCAAGAAGGGCTCTATCAAATCGCTTTGAAAAACCGTCAAAACTATTTGAATGGCATGTCTGCGCTGCGCTCCATTTATATAGATGGGAAGCTGCCCTTTAAGGAGTTGAAAGAGGTTCAGTTTCCATATAACCATTCTTGGCAAATGAATGTTTTGGGAACGAGCAAAGATGAGCCTTATTTATTCCATCTCACTAAAGGCAAGCATCGGTTACGGATGGAAGTGACTTTGGGCGAGCTGGCGCCAATTTTGCGATCGGTGGAAACGAGCATTCTTGAGCTAAATGCCATGTATCGCCAAATCATCAGCTATACAGGTACTGTTCCGGATACCTTTCGTGATTACAATCTGGAACAGCGCATCCCTGAAATGATTGAAGTGTTTGAGAAACAAAGCAAGCTGCTTTATAGTATTGCGAGCAGTATGGAAGGACCATCTGAGAGTGGAAATGACCGAACAGCGATTATTAATAGACTAGCGTATCAGCTTAAGGACATGGCGGGCCGCCCGGAATCCGTGCCATCACGGATCGAAGCATTTAAGACGAATGTTGGCGCGCTTGGCTCATGGATGCTTACGATTAATGAACAGCCGCTTGCTTTGGATTATTTGATCGTTAGCTCGCCAGAAGCAAAGCTGCCGAAGCCCGAAGCAACCAGATGGGCAAAGATGTTAACTGGGATCAAATCGTTCGCAGCATCCTTTAGTGAAAACTACGATGATTTCTCGGATGAAGAAGAGACGAAGCAAAGCGTTACTGTATGGGTAACATCGGCTCGTGACCAAGCACAAGTCATTAAACGCTTGATAGATGATCGTTTTACGAGTACGACGGGCATACATGTGAATTTAAAACTCGTAAGCGCGGATGTGCTTCTACCGTCAACTGTCTCGGGGAAAGGGCCGGATGTTGCTTTGCAGGTTGGCAACGACTTGCCGATGAATTACGCGAGCCGCAGCGCTCTTCAGGATTTATCTGCGTTTCCAGATTATCCGGAAGTTCAGCAGCAGTTTCTGGCAAGCGCCATGGTGCCTTATGAATATAAAGGAAGCTATTACGCATTGCCTGAGCAGCAAACGTTTCCAATGATGTTTTTCCGAAAAGATATATTGGAGGATGAGCTGCATTTGGAAGTGCCGGAAACGTGGCAGGATGTCTATGATATGCTGCCTACGCTCCAGAAGCATAACTTGCAGTTTGGTTTACCGCAAAAACCGCTTGATTCCATTGGTAATGAGCTTGCAACGACGAATATCATGACGCTTCCGCCCAATCCTGCATTTGCGATGTTTCTGCTTCAGCAAGGCGGCCAGTTTTATAAGGACGGTGGTAAATCGAGTGATTTGGATTCAGAGACATCGATTTCGGAGTTTAAGAAGTGGACCGATTTTTATGTCAATTATAAAATTCCAATCGCAGCTGATTTCGCAAACCGCTTCCGAACAGGCGAAATGCCAATCGGTATCGTCGATTATACGATGTATAACAAGCTGACTGTTTTTGCGCCTGAGATCAAAGGGCTGTGGTCATTTGCGCCTGTTCCAGGCGTTGCTGCTGTGGATGGTTCCTTACACCGCGAGGTAGGCAGCGGAGGCTCGGCATCGATTATGTTCAAGCAAGCGAAAAACAAAGAAGAGGCGTGGACCTTCTTGAAATGGTGGACAGGCAAAGATACGCAGGTTGCTTTTGGCAGACAAATGGAAATTCGAATGGGTGCTGCTGCTAGATACCCAACGGCAAATATGGAAGCGTTAGCTTCACTTCCTTGGCCAACGAAGGATTTTCAAATGCTGCAGGAGCAAATGAAATGGGTTAAGGGCATACCAGAGGTTCCGGGTGGATATTTGACAGGCAGAAACATCGATAATGCATTCCGCCGTGTTGTCGTTCAAGGAGAAGATCCGCGTGAAACGATGGACAAATATGTAAGGGCGATGAATGAGGAAATTACATTAAAGCGCAAGGAATTTAATCTTCCTTATTAGAAACGAGGGGCTTAAATGAAACAGCAGTTAGCAGCCCGCCCCGTAACGAGGGGGAAAGGCGATTCACGTATTCTAGCTCATGGGAAAGAGCTGAAGCCAAAATTAACGCGCATGTTTGTTGAAATGAAAAAAAGTAAACACGCTTATGTGCTGCTGGCACCATACTTTATTATTTTCTGCACATTTACTGTACTCCCTGTGCTATTATCGCTGCTGCTCAGCTTTACGAATTTTAATTTTCTTGAGAAGCCTAGGTGGATTGGCTGGCAAAACTATTCAAGATTACTCGTTCAAGACGATATTTTTCTGATTGCGGTAAAAAACACGTTTTTGTTCGCGGCCATTACGGGGCCGATTAGTTACTTGGCGTGCTTCTTGTTTGCATGGCTTATTAACGAGCTAAGGCCGAAGATAAGAGCTTTTCTTACGCTCGTCTTGTATGCGCCATCGATTGCGGGCAATACCTATTTGATTTGGCAGCTATTGTTCGCAAGCGACTCTTATGGTTATGCGAACTCCTTTCTAATGAAGTGGGGCTTCATTATGGAGCCGATTCAGTGGCTGCAAGATACGAGGTATGTGCTGGGCATTCTCATTCTCGTTCAGCTATGGCTAAGTCTCGGCACATCCTTTCTGGCCTTTATCGCAGGGCTGCAAAATGTAGATCGCACCCTGTACGAAGCGGGAAGCATTGACGGCATTCGCAACCGCTGGCAGGAATTATGGTTCATAACACTGCCTGCTATGCGTCCACAGCTGATGTTTGGCGCGGTTATCCAAATTACGTTGGCGTTCTCCATCGCAGAGATCTCCATCTATATGATCGGTTTTCCAAGTGTGGATTACGCAGCACACACCATTGTTACCCATTTGGTTGATTACGGATCCATTC
>NZ_JBFRDK010000305.1:0-4129 GCF_052113545.1 Paenibacillus sp. TAF43_2 | reverse complement strand
GCCCTGGTGAGGGGAAGTCGACAACGATAACGAATCTGGCTGTCACTAACGCGCAAACAGAGAAGAAAGTTGTTCTTATTGATGCCGATCTTCGTAAGCCTACTGCCCATCATACATTTTCTATCTCTAATCGTTATGGGTTGTCGTCTATTATTTCACAGCAGTGCTCGCTCGAGGAAGGAATACAAGTTACAGACATTCCTAATCTAGATGTAATTACATCAGGCGCCATACCGCCAAACCCGGCAGAGATGATGGGTTCAAAGCGGATGACGGCAACAATTGAGCAGCTTAGACAAATGTATGACATTGTGCTCATTGATACGCCGCCGCTGCTTGCAGTAACCGATGCACAAATTGTAGCAACGAAGAGTGATGGTGTAATTCTTGTTGTTGATCAAGGAAAAGTTAAACGGGATATTGCTAGCAAAGCTGTAAAAAACCTTGAGAGTGTAAATGCACGTATCTTGGGAGTAGTGCTGAATAATGTGAAGCGTAAGGCAAATGAAGAGGCTTACTACTATTATTATGGTGTTCAAGAGAAATGAAAAAATGCAAGTAGATGTCTTTTGGCGGAGGGATGAGTTAGTTGAGTAATAGAAATAGAATGCTGGTCATACTGGTGGTAGATATTTGTATTATATGGATAGCGATTGGGGTATCCTATCTCTTTCGTTTTAACGGAAACATCCCTCCCATCTACGTGAGACAAATGCTTGAATTCGCATGTTTAACCACCATTATATGCGGCAGCAGCTTAGCCTTTTTTCGAATGTACAGACGAATGTGGCAATATGCCAGTATTGGTGAAATTATTGAGCTAGCCAAAGCTATAGTTATTGGACTTGTTTTATCGTACGGAGCAACCTATGCATTAAATGGGGAACGAGTCCCTATCTCCATTAGCTCTCGAACACTTGAACTTATGCTCCTATTAATGGGAGGCTCACGGTTCCTCTGGCGCTTAATCCGAGTAAATAGAACCAAAAAGACCGCTTTGACAAACAATGTACTTGTTGTTGGCGCTGGAGATTGTGGGGCGTTAATTGCAAAGGAAATCATGACAAGCAACAGCTTTTTAGGCAATCGTATCGTAGGGTTTATTGATGATGATCCACATAAACGCAATATGCAGGTAGTCGGTTTATCAGTTCTGGGTACTAGGGTGAACATTGAAGAGATTGTACATAAACATCACATCCATGACATTATTATCGCGATGCCGTCTGCAAAGCGAGTGCATATAACCGAAATTATTAATATTTGTAAGCTGACTGGAGCAAAGGTCAAGATTATTCCTTCTATTAATGATTTTATCAAAGGCCGCCTCGCGGTTAAGGCTTTGCGCAATGTTGAAGTAGAAGACTTGCTGGGTAGAGAACCTGTTATGACAGACCTAGAGGGTATTGCAAATTATGTGTCAGATAAAGTTGTTCTTGTGACAGGTGCTGGCGGATCGATTGGTTCCGAGTTATGCAGGCAGATATCTTCATTTAATCCTAAAACCTTGCTTCTGCTTGGACACGGCGAGAACAGTATCTATACGATTGAAATGGAGCTTAAGACGAAGTTCCCTAATGTACATTTGGAAACGGTTATTGCGGATATTCAAGATCGAAGCCGTTTAGATGATGTATTTCGTAGGTTTAGGCCGCAAGTTGTGTTCCATGCAGCAGCCCATAAGCATGTGCCGCTTATGGAACGAAATCCATCGGAGGCAGTTAAGAACAACGTATTCGGTACGAGAAACGTGGCTGATTGCGCGGATAAATATAAAGCAGAACGGTTCGTCATGATCTCCTCCGACAAAGCCGTTAATCCTTCCAGCATTATGGGTGCGACCAAGAGAATTGCAGAGATGTACATACAGAGTATTAATACAATAAGTGAGACCCAGTTCGTGGCAGTACGTTTCGGAAATGTACTAGGAAGCCGTGGTAGCGTTATTCCAAGGTTCAAGCAGCAAATTGCTGCAGGCGGTCCGGTTACTGTTACACATCCCGACATGGTCAGATATTTCATGACGATTCCTGAAGCAGTACAGCTCGTTATTCAAGCGGGATCATTTGCCAAAGGTGGAGAAATCTTTGTCTTAGATATGGGAGAGCCCGTACGAATTCTTGATCTAGCGCAAGACCTCATTCGATTGTCAGGTTACGAGCCGAACATAGATATCGAAATAAACTTTAGCGGTATGCGCGAAGGCGAGAAGCTGTTCGAGGAGCTGCTAACCGATGAAGAAGCTGTAACTTCTACACAACATGAGCGGATTTACATAGGCAAGCCAACACAAATCAATAGAGTAGAACTCGAGCTTCAATTCAAACGAATTGAGAAAGCTATTGGAGATAATCAAACGACAATTAAAGATGTTATCGAGCATCTTGTTCCTTTTTATTCACATGTATCTTAGCAGACAGATTACCATAACGGAGGAGATTACACATGCGTAAGAAAAAGTGGAAGAAGATATTAATTTGGGTCGCATCAATCATTGTCATACTGGGAGTAGGGGGCTTATTTGCAGCTAATTATGCTGTGGATAAGCTTATTTCTACGTTGGCTGCTGACCTTGAGGGTGATTTGTTGAATGAAGTGACAACACCGGAGACGAAGACAGATGAGCAGGGTACGGATACGACGGGGAAGGATGATCCTTCTTCAACAGTTGATGATGATGAAACGATAGATAGTTCAAATGGAACTAAAGAAAAGCCAACGACAGATAATACAAAGAATAGTGGATCTAATGATTCAAACGTATCTAAAGAAGAAGATAAGCCTAAAGACGGCTATAGCGGCGAGGTTTCTATAGACAAAGCTAAAGAGCTTCAGGAAAAAATAACGGTATCTGAAAAAGCGAAGGTCTCATCCGTTTTGCTTAAAGAGCTTAGTATGTCTGATATTAAAGAGCTACAAGCTTTGGCGAGCGGTGGAATGAATCTAGAAGAAAAGAAAAAGGCACGGAGCATTATTCTCGATAAATTATCAGCTGAGCAATATGATGAGTTGATTCAGGTAGCTAAGAAGTATGGGTTGAGTCAAGGGAAGTCTTATGATGAGGTTATAAAAGAAAAATAATTAAGAACTGATTATAGACGAAGAACGGTTATATAGGAGGGAAACTATTTGAAGGTTCGGAAAGCTATCATACCTGCAGCTGGTCTTGGAACAAGGTTTTTGCCTGCGACTAAGGCTATGCCTAAAGAGATGTTGCCGATCGTCGATAAGCCTACTATTCAATATATTGTAGAAGAAGCGATAGAGTCAGGAATCGAAGATATTATAATTGTCACGGGTAAAGGCAAAAGAGCAATAGAAGATCATTTTGATAACTCATTTGAATTAGAGCAGAATTTATTCGAAAAAGGGAAGTTTGAACTGTTAAACGAAGTGCAGAAGTCTTCAAAGATGGTAGATATACATTATATTCGTCAGAAAGAGGCGAGAGGGCTTGGACATGCAATTTGGTGTGCAAGGAAGTTTATTGGAAATGAACCATTTGCAGTGTTGCTGGGTGATGATATCGTGCAAGCTGAAAAACCTTGTTTGAAACAGTTGATTGAGCAGTATGACCGGTATAAGTCATCGATTATAGGTGTGCAGAGTGTTCCGATGGACGAAGTATCTAGATATGGAATTATAGACGGCAAAGAGATCCATGATCGCCTTTATAGTGTGAATAATTTAGTAGAGAAGCCTAAGAAGGAAGAAGCACCTTCAAATGTTGCAATAATGGGACGCTATATTCTAAGTTCAAGGATTTTTCGCATTCTTGAGAATCAAAAACCAGGTGCTGGTGGAGAGGTTCAATTAACAGATGCCATTGCGGAATTGAATCGAGTAGAAGCGGTGTATGCTTATGACTTTGAAGGTGTAAGATATGATGTCGGTGAGAAGCTCGGGTTTATTAAAACAACGATTGAAATGGCGCTGCAAAATAATGAATTGAAATTTGAATTATTCGCTTTTTTAGAGGAAGTTATTGGAAAAAATAAAATAGAAAAATAGGTAACGTAGGTTCTATTTCATTTAAAAAATATTATACAGATAAGATGCTGCTTTTGTAGTGATTAGATAGTTTGATAGGAAAATCATAAGCAAATAAGCTGACTAGGAGGTTCAATAC
>NZ_JBFRDK010000304.1:0-6607 GCF_052113545.1 Paenibacillus sp. TAF43_2 | reverse complement strand
CGCTTAAGCCTGGAGAAGCACAAACAAATCAACAACAATAATAACAGCATACGAAATGGAGAGATTCCTATGAAAACAGTTCATTCTAAAGTAAAGAAAAACAAAGTGATGATCTGGGCAACCAGCATTGCGGCTTGTGCGGTATTGACTCTGAGCATTTATGCAGTAAACCAAGACGCAGGCAGTACTTCTCCTGGTGCGGTCACGAAAAATCCAAGCGGCACCATCGAGAATAATGGTCCTGGACCGGCGACCTCAGCAAAACACAGGGTAAACATTGATGGTGTGATTGATGAGGTAAGTACCGACGGTCAAAGCTTTCGAATTGGCGAATTGTGGGTGACAGTTACGGAAAAAACGACTTACGGCATAACAGGCCCATCAGCTCCTGATATTTCAGAGCAGCTGGTAAGCAAGGAATTTAAAGTGGGCAACACGGTATCTGGCTTCACCTCGGAAGACGTCACGAGCGGAAAGGTAACAGCCGACGTCATTTTCAATAATTTTTGATATAGCTACTGCTAGCATACTAACCGCATCCTCCTATGGATGCGGTTTTTTGCTAGCATTATATAAAATAGACGATCATAAATCAAAAAAAGACCGATCAAAAAAACTAAGTTTTTTACAGTAGGAACTAAATTCTTACAGGTAAACGATTAAGAAACGTTTTGTTAAGATAATTATTGTAATCGCTTTCAAGTTAATTTATGGAAGGAAGTGAAGCTCGAGCAGCCTATTTCAGGCTGTACAGCATCATGTGAGACTAAATGCAATTAAAAAAAGAGGAGGAATACAGATGAATTAATTGTAACCTCAGATGACGGGACATGGGACGCTTACCTATACTATTTAGATATTCTGTCAAACCCCGAATCTAGTAGAGAGAGTTAAGCGGTACGGAGTGGCGCGAACAACCATACTCGTATTTTAATACGAGGAGGTACTACCATGTTCAATGCAAAACTAATAAAAGGGGCAGCGGCCCTAGCACTCTTCAGTTCGTTGTTCTCCACCCCTATAATGCCTATTGCCAGTGCAGCCGATGCCAACTGCCCAAATGGATATGTAGGTCTGACATACGACGATGGCCCAAATGCCAGTAACACTACATCACTGCTCAATGCTCTGAAGCAGGCCGGTTTGCGTGCAACGATGTTCAACCTTGGGCAAAACGCACAAAATAATCCGTCACTCGTGCGGGACCAAGTGAATGCGGGCATGTGGGTTGGAAACCACTCTTATACACATCCTCACATGACCACATTGAGCAGCTCGCAGATGTCATCTGAGATTACGCGGACACAACAAGCGATCCAGTCAGCTACCGGAGCTGTACCAAAATTGTTCCGCCCGCCGTACGGCGAGACTAACGCAACTTTGAAGTCAATCGAGAGTCAAAATGGTCTAACCGAGGTGCTTTGGAACGTTGACTCACAGGACTGGAATGGCGCTACCACTGCACAGATCGTAGCCGCTGCGGGCAGACTGCAGAACGGCGATGTCATCCTGATGCATGATCAATACCAGACTACGCTCCAAGCGATTCCCCAGATTGCTCAGAACCTTAAGAGCCGGGGACTTTGCGCTGGTATGATTTCAACAAGCACCGGCCGAGCGGTTGCGCCTGACGGTGGCGGTACAACTACTCCTCCAAGCACAAGTACAAAAAAGGAAGCCGAAAGCATGACCAAAGCTGGTCAGTACACCGGGAATATCAGCTCGCCGTTCTCTGGTGTTGCTTTATACGCCAACAATGATTTGGTCAAATACACACAGAATTTCACGAGCGGAACTCATAGCTTCTCACTCCGTGGTGCTTCAAATAACTCCAATATGGCCAGAGTTGACTTGAAAATAGGCGGGGTGACGAAGGGGACCTTCTACTTCGGAGGCAGTAGTCCCGCGGTCTATACCATCAGCAATGTCAACCATGGAACCGGTAATCAAGAAATTGAGCTCGTTTGCACCTCCGATAACGGAACATGGGATGTTTACATTGATTATTTGGAAATTCAGTAAATAACTCGAACCAGTAAAGGAAGCGATTTAGTTATTGATTTAAATTCAAATCGTATTTTCCACTAAATCCCGGCGGGAGCTTCTGCGTCGGGATTTTTGTGATTAGTCTTGTTGAAAAACTGAAGAAAACTTATCGTCATTTTTCAAGCTAAAAGATTGATCATTTACAATATTGGTTTAGTTCTTGACCTAAGGTAATGTCACCCATATAATTATCCATTAATAACCAAGAGAATGTCGTTAAGGAGAGTGAAGTTAATGGAACCTACCCTTACAGCCGATCTTGAAAGAATACTGCGAAAACTTGATCAAGCTGATTTAATTAATCTTTTAGTTGATCGGATATCCTCCAGTGACTTGAATTCACTTCTCTTAAAAGTATTCAGCGAGAAAACAAAAACATCTTCTCCAAATGATCTTTTTAAAAGATACAAGAATAACCGTTTTGTACACCCAGCTGACGTCGACGTGCTACTGCTTAAGAGGTTGGAGTTGGATGTTTTAGATATTGCTTCAAAACATTCTTTTTCACCAATTCAACTATCTCCCGTAGCACCATTGGGCTGTTCGTCTGTGCTAGGAACGGTTGATCAAAACAAAGCAATTTCCGCTTTAAGAGGAACGGAGGTTGTATCAGATGCAACCAATCTCTTAGCCCTGCATATCAGTAAATTACTTAAATCAAATGTTTCAAATGATAAGAGAGATAATTATATTCGCTTCTCTACAACCCATAGGCATGTCCGAGCGCAATTCTTTGGAGATGCTCCAGGGATGCTGCCTCATTTCCATTTATTTTGTATGGTGACGTCTGGATTAGATGAAGGTTCCTATAGCTTCGAAAAACAATCATTATGGGAGCATATAAAAGTATACCAAAGTATATTTGAAACGCTGTTTGGGTCTGACATCGAGATCATTTTAAGTGAACGCAGTGGTTACAAAGATTCAGCTGGCTTAGTCTCAAGGATTATAAAACACGGGAATGGACTGTCAATGAATGTGTCGGTAAGTACAGGTGAGCCGAATATGGAAAACCAGTATTATACAGGATTACAGTTCACATTAAAAACAGTAATAGGCGAAACGGAATATTTTATTGGCGATGGCGGTTTTGTAGATTGGACACAAAATATGTTAGGCAGCAGGAAAGAGCGGCTTTTAATTAGTGCAATTGGTCTGGATAGGCTCATTTTGTGAAGTTCCGGCCTTTCTAATAGGACTCGAAATTATTGAATTCCTACTAAGTAGGTGATTATCATTTTTGAGAAGATGTATGCTGCAAACGTAATGGATTCTTTGACTTATCTTTTCATCTTTATTAGGACTGATCCAACGAACCCTTTACTTTTTCAACTTTTACTTAAGTATCGATGCTGGTTACATGAAGAAACCAAATTTAATTTTCGCTCAATTAAGCGGTTACTAAATGAATTGAATTTAATTGAAGATCCTCGATACAAAGCAACTATTATCTCAAAACTCAAAAGAATAAGCTTGTACAATAAGCTTCATAACATAGAAAGGGTATATCAGAGTATAGGTCCGATTAAATACATAATAGAAAATTTAATACATATGATTGACCAACAAGATACAAATAAAATAAGCATTATGGCTAGTTCAGTCCATAATTATCCATCATTCATTTTAGGTAAATACAAATGCAACGCTGTAGATTTCTGGAATGATCAGATTTGCTTTTACAATAGAATTTATCAAAGTGATTTCATGAGTGATTGGGAGTATTTGTTTTTTGAATATTATCCGAAGCACGAGCAATCACTGTTGCGTTAACCATCTAATAGGAATACATATTAAAATTATAAAAATGGAGTGATTAAGTGTTTCCGATTCTAGAGACAGAAAGATTGCAACTGAGAGAAATCGTTAAAGAAGATGCTCATAGCATCTTTCATTGCTTTTCCAATCATGATGTGACACGATATTATGGACAAGATACGTTAACACAAAAGTTATAGCATATGGTTTTAACGAACTTGGGTTAACACGAATTGGCGCGATTGTTTTTATTGAAAATAAAAAATCCAATCAATTATTAAAAAACCTAGGTTTTGAAAAAGAAGGGATTTTGAAAAACTATATGTATCAAAATGGTGTTGCCTATGATACAAACATTTACTCTTTGTTAAAGTAAAAATTACATTAACTAACTATACAAAGCGATATTCACGCTTAAAACCTCCCAATCGAAAAGAAGCCAAGTTTTACAGGATTTTTGGGAGGTAGTTTTATAGTTTATTAGGCAGTTTTGAATTTTAAATTAATTAAATGGGAGTGAAAACATTATGAGTTTAATGCGAATAAAAGTTCCAGCTGGTTATGCCATTATTTATAATAAATTTCATGATGTTGATCCAATTCTCGCCGAAAAAGAAGAAGACTTTTTAAGCAACTGGCATTACTTCACGGAAGATATCATGCAAATTCATAAACTCAAAAATAGAGATGGACGATATATCATTCCTGAAAGTGACACAACCATAATTGATTTAGGATGGTACCCTGATAGTAGCTTAAAAGGGGAGTATAAACTAATACTTGTACATA
The DNA here is from genome assembly GCF_052113545.1 of Paenibacillus sp. TAF43_2. NCBI lineage: Bacteria > Bacillati > Bacillota > Bacilli > Caryophanales > Paenibacillaceae > Paenibacillus > Paenibacillus sp. TAF43_2. The sequence continues at coordinate 2,014 of NZ_JBFRDK010000304.1, read as the reverse complement.
TTGATGTAGATAAGTATTGGAATGAAATAAAAACAATGAGGTCTAAAAACAGATTTGAAATTAGAGATACTATTGAAATTTGGTTGCGAGAACTTAATAATGATCAACCTGATGATGGATTTTAAGTTAGTTACAGAAATCACTTTTCTGATGTATACATAATACTTCTAGGTAAGTATCATCGAGGGCAAATTAATTTAAAAATTCGAGCAAATTCTTTTGAACCCGTCAACATTGATTATATTTCTTTTGTGAGACAGAAATATCAATAGCTACGATTTGAATTACAGGAAAACGATAGTTATACTTTAGTTCTGGAGCAGTTTGCCATGGCAGCTGCTCTTTATTATTTATTAAAATAAAGGATCGTACGGCTACAATACTTGGTCATAGTGATATATGATGAAGAAGGTCAGTACTCCCTCGTATTTGTAAGAGAAAGGTGTGTAAATCCTGTTTAAGCTTAATCATGTCTCTCGTCCTATACGCACTACTTTATTCATTGTTATTGTTCTCGTTTTTTCGATTAGCACCGTATCTGTTTTGTTGTATGGCGATCATTTTCTCATTGGGTCATATGATAAACAAAATAATGACGACGTCAAATATGTAAATAGCGCTAAAATTTTATTGAATAAGCACACAATTGCTTATAACAGCGGCGATGAGCCGTCTGCTTTCATCATGCCAGGAATGCCAGTTGTACTGGCTGGTCTCATGCTCATCTTCGGACAAGGAGATGGAGGGGTTGTGGCATTTCGAGTCCTAATGGCAGCCCTGCAAGCGTTCTCGATCTATTTGATTTTTATGGCGGCTAATCAACTGTTTAATAGTAGAGCTGCTATAATAGCCAGCATCGCAACCGCGCTTTATTTGCCCGATTATTTTTCTTCAGGCGCCATTTTGTCGGAGACAATGTTCCGCACGCTGTTCATATTGCTTATTTGCTTTAGCCTTCTTGCTTTAAGGAAACAGGAAACGAGGTATTACATTATTTCAGCCGCTATTGTTGGGCTAGCATGTTATTTCAAACCGCATGCGGTACTTTTTCCCGTTGTCTGGTTCATTTTATGGCTTGTGCAAAAGATATCTTGGAAAATTAAGGTGAAGTATACAGCAGTTATTTCGTTAACGTTGATCCTTTTGCTATCACCATGGTGGATACGGAATTACGTTACATTTGATAAATTCATTCCATTCACACAGTCAGCAGGCAATCCGATGTTATTAGGCGCACTTATTAACAACAAGGCACCTTCAAAGGCCTTCTTCGACACCCATCTAGAATACGAGGGCATCAGTGAAAATTTATTTACAGGCTCTGACGCTGCTCAAGCCGAAACAGCACAAAAGATTGTAAGCTTCGGCTTTAAAAATCAACCATTAAAATACTTGAAATGGTATACGATTGATAAAGTATTTGGATTATATGCGGCTCCTTATTATTGGAAAACGGTATTTGGTGTAAATATTTGGATCGCGGGCATCTATCATGTCGTATTTATGCTATTTGGAGCAGCAGGTTTACTGATTACGCTTAAGCGAGCCTTCCGGCAAAAGGATATTGCTTATTTGTTTTTATTGCTTTCACTGGCCTATTTTACATTGATCTATATTCCTTTTGTCGCATTCAATAGGTATGGTTACCCGAATGTGTTTCTTTTCTTTATGAGCGCAGGTTTTTTTATCGACTGGGCTATTGCAAAGTATCAAAGTACGAGTGTGAAAAATAATGTCACTGCCAACCTTTAAAAGCTTCAAACCTACACGGGAATCATAGATCGGAGGATTTATGAAAAAAAGATATGCTTTCTTGCTATTTATAGCAATCAGTATTTTATTATTAATAGGATATAATAGATACTTTTATAGTTTTCAAGCTCTTAATAATAATGCTGTCATATTTAGTGGTCCGACCAAATCTCCAAATGGCGAATATAATGCAAGTGCATATTATATCCCTTATGGTGGCGCAGCAGGTGGCGTTTTGTATCTTGTCGAGGTTGAAGAGAGC
>NZ_JBFRDK010000303.1:0-4274 GCF_052113545.1 Paenibacillus sp. TAF43_2 | reverse complement strand
AGACGATGCTTTATCCGCAGAATATGCCGAGCTCACAGCGGCAGAGGTTATCACCTATGCTATTGATAAAGAGGCAGACGTGCGTGCAACGAATATTCGAATAACTGCACAGGGTACGACCTTTCATGTTGACACATTCAGAGGCGAGCAGGACATCACATTGCAAATGGCTGGGAAGTTCAACGTATACAACGCGCTTGCCGCTATAAGCGCTGTACTTCTTGAAGGCGTGGAACTAGAGGCGATTGCACACAGTCTAAGCAAAATTCCCGGCGTACCCGGACGGGTTGAAGCGGTTAATGCGGGTCAAGATTTTGCCGTAATTGTAGATTATGCCCACACGCCGGATGGGCTTGAAAATGTACTCAGAGCTATTCAACAATTTGCAGAAAATCGAATTATATGTGTATTTGGCTGCGGCGGTGACCGTGATCGCTCCAAGCGGCCGCTAATGGGGAATATTGCAATAAAATATGCGGATTACGCTATCATAACATCGGATAACCCACGTTCGGAGCCGCCTGAGTCCATATTAAAGGATATTGAAGCTGGATTAATAAGCAGCAGAATTGATCCTTCATTTTATAAATTAATCGTTGATCGCAAGGAAGCAATTGAAAAAGCGGTTGAAATGGCAAGCCTCGGCGATGTAGTATTGATTGCGGGGAAAGGTCATGAAACCTACCAAGATATTAACGGAGTCAAATATCCATTTGACGATCGAAAAGTAGCGAAAGCAGCGATAAGGGGAATCATACAGTGATTAAACGTACTATTAAACAAATTGCCGAAATGAGCGGCGCTAGATGGAATGGAAATCATGCAGAGCTTAACATAACAGGAGTAACAACTGACTCGCGGCAAGCTGCTGCGGGCCAGTTGTTCGTTCCGATCGTAGGCGAGCATTTTGACGGGCATGCCTATTTGGAGCAAGCTATTGCAAATGGAGCGGTTGCTGCGCTTTGGCAGAAAGGCCGCGAGGTTCCAGCATCTCTTGAGGGAGTGCCGCTTCTTATTGTTGGGGATACGCTGGTTGCATTGCAGCGCCTTGCAACAGCTTATCGCAGTGAACTTGTCACTCGTGTTGTTGGCATTACAGGCAGCAATGGCAAAACAACGACAAAGGATATGGCAGCTGCTATTCTCGGCACAACTTATAAAGTGCATAAGACTGAAGGCAATTTGAACAATCACATCGGCTTGCCTCTGACGGTGCTGAGGCTTGAAGAGGACACGGAAGTAGCCGTGCTCGAGATGGGAATGAGCGGCTTCGGCGAGATCGAGCTGCTGACGAAGATCGCACAGCCTGATGCCGCTATTATTACAAATATCGGCGACGCGCATATGCTCCAGCTTGGCTCAAGAGCCGGTATTGCGAAGGCGAAGCTTGAAATAGCGCTCGGGCTCAGCGAGGATGGTTTACTGCTATACAATGGCGATGAACCACTTCTGGAAGCAGAGCTTGAGCGTTCAATACTTCCAGCAGGCATCGTACGCCGTACATTTGGGTTATCGATGCAAAATGAATGGTCAGCATCTGGCATCAGCATTGAATCGGAAGCGACRACCTTTACTGCTATTTATAATGGAACTGCCAGTGGCCTCGGAACTGTTCGAATTCCTGTCCCAGGGCAGCATAATGTCAGCAATGCGCTCGCTGCAATAGCGATTGGCCGCTTCTTCGGAGTTCCAGCTGCAAAAATTGTTGAAGGTCTAAGCCATCTTAAGCTGACAGGCATGCGCATTCAGCCAGTTCGCGCGTTTAATGGCACTATGTTATTGAACGATGCTTATAATGCCAATCCGACTGCCGTTCGCGCGGCGATTGATCTGGTAGAGCAACTAGACGGCTATAGCCGCAAATGGATCGTGCTAGGCGATATGCTAGAGCTCGGGCCAGAGGAGCAGACGCTTCATTTTGAAGTAGGTGCATATATAACGCCAAGCAAGGCGGATGCGGTTCTTACCTTCGGACCTTTGGCAAAACATATTGCTGAGGGCGTGAAGTCGCAATTCCCTAACGCAGGCGCGAATGATGTGATTAAACATTTCGAAGATAAAAATGAGCTGACGCAATGGCTGAGGGAGCAAATGCAGCCAACGGACATCGTGCTCATAAAAGGTTCACGCGGCATGCAGATGGAACAGATTGTCCAAGCATTGGAAGTGGGGTGAGGAAATGGATATGATGGTCATTTTATTTTCGATTGGCGCTTCATTCCTGCTAGCGGTTCTACTCGGACCATTGTTCATTCCAGTGCTCCGCCGCTTAAAGTTTGGGCAGCAGATTCGTATGGAAGGTCCGCAAAGCCATTTGAAAAAAAGCGGTACGCCAACGATGGGCGGCATTATCATTATGGTTGCTCTAATGATCGCGTTCCTGAAGTTTTCTGATAAAACGGCTGAATTTTGGGTGCTGCTGACCGCATCACTTGGATTTGGTCTTGTCGGCTTTTTGGATGATTACATCAAAATTGTATTTAAACGTTCTTTGGGGCTAACGGCAAGACAAAAGCTTTTTGGTCAACTTCTATTTTCTATAATCGTGTGTGCAATGCTCTATAATATGGGGCACAGCACCGAAATATCAGTGCCTGGTACAGGCTGGGGAATTGATTTAGGCTGGTTTTACTATCCGCTTGTCGTCATCATTCTTTTTGCAGCAAGCAATTCAGTTAATTTCACCGATGGTCTTGACGGTTTGCTGGCTGGGACGAGTGCCATCGCATTTGGTGCCTTTACTGTAGTTGCTTTACAAACGTCAGCTCATGAATCAGCAGTATTCTCTGCAGCTATGGTAGGCGCTGTTTTAGGTTTTCTAGTATTCAACGCACATCCAGCAAAAGTGTTTATGGGAGATATGGGCTCGCTAGGAATAGGAGGCGGAATTGCAGCAGTCGCTATTTTGACCAAAACGGAGCTGCTCCTTATCGTAATCGGCGGTGTTTTTGTACTTGAGATGCTTTCTGTTATATTACAGGTAGGCTCCTTCAAGCTTAGAGGGAAGCGTATTTTYAAAATGAGTCCCATTCACCATCATTTTGAGCTCGTTGGTTGGTCCGAATGGAAGGTTGTTACTGTGTTTTGGTTTGTAGGCATCGTGTTTGCAGCAATTGGTTTACTATTTGTTATACTATAGAAATAAAGCTTACGAAAAAGCGGCTTTTATTTGATTAAGAGCCGCTTTATGCATACATAGAAGGGACTGTCAGTTATGAATCATCCGGCATCTTATGAAGGCCGCCGAGTTGTCGTCTTAGGCTTGGCTAGAAGCGGGGTAAGCGTCGCAAAAGTATTTCATCAATTAGGCGCAGAAGTTGTAGTGAACGACATGAAGGAACGTGAATTATGCCCCGAAGCGGACGAATTGACTGCTTTGGGCATTTCTGTGCTATGCGGTTATCATCCAGATGACCTAATTACAGAAGAAACAGCGCTCCTTATCAAAAACCCTGGTATCCCATATACGTCTACTCCAGTGCAGAGGGCAGAGGAGCTTGGCGTTGAGGTCATTACGGAGGTAGAAGCTGCTTATTGGCTTTCTCCTGCACCGATAATAGGCATTACAGGCTCAAACGGCAAAACAACAACGACGACTTGGATCGGCGAAATATTAAGCGCAGCTGGCTTGAATCCCATCGTGGCAGGCAATATCGGTCGCCCTCTATGCGAAGCAGCCTTGGAAGCGACGCCCGATCAATGGATCGTTGCTGAGCTAAGCAGCTTTCAATTGAAAGGAACAAGCGAGTTCCGTCCGCATATTGCTCTCTTGCTTAACATTGCAGAGACGCATTTGGATTATCACGGCGATATGGATGACTACGTCAATTCAAAAGCAAAACTTTTTGATAACCAAACGGAAGATGATGTTGCTGTCGTCAACTGGGATGACCCGGAATGCCGCGCGCTTTCGGAGTTTCTTATCGCACAGCTGCTGCCTTTCTCTATATATGAGCGACTGGATGCGGGCATTTACATTGATCCGCCATATGAGCGGGACAACGGAGACGCACAAAATGATGAAGCCGCTGTGGATAGACAAATTGTATTCCGCCAGTCTGAGGACTCGGAAATTAACATTTTGCCCGTTTCAGAGCTAGGCATACCAGGCCGCCACAACGCCGCTAACGCGCTTGCTGCCATTGCGGCGTGTTTGGCTGCTGGAGTTGCACCAGAGCGTCTTGTAGAACCGCTGCAGTTGTTTAGAGGCGTGGAGCACCGCCTGGAGTTCGTCCGTGAAGTGAATGGTGTCAAATATTATAATGATTCGAAAG
>NZ_JBFRDK010000302.1:0-4278 GCF_052113545.1 Paenibacillus sp. TAF43_2 | reverse complement strand
GAATCGTGCCTTAGCGGTAATATCCGATGTGAGAAATAGCGGGTTCAGCAATGTGGTTATCGTTACCCATGGAAACTTAATGTCCTTGCTGCTTAAGCATTATGATACTAAATTCGGTTTTGAGGAATGGGCATCCTTGTCTAATCCTGATGTCTATCATTTGCAGTTTGAAGGTGAAGTTCCGATTATACAGCGAATTTGGAATGGCTGAGCTAGACAGAAAACCTACGGCGTATGAAATTATTTTCGAACGTTTCATATCAAATAGGGACGCAAACACGTAAAAGTGTCGCGTCCCTATTTTTTTTCTATCTTTCATTAAACAAAGTTATTTTCTACTTCCAGTATTTCTCGATAATAGCATCACGGCCAGAATATACTCTTGATTCCTTATAAAACTTTGGATTTTTACGGTGATAATTCTGGTGATACTCTTCCGCTGGATAGAATACTTCCGCTTTTTGAATCTCTGTTGCAATCGGCTTGTCAAAACGGCCGCTCTTTCCAAGCTCTTCCTTGGATAATTGAGCAAGCTGGCGCTGTTCTTCTGTATGATAAAAGATGGCAGCACGGTATTGGCTCTTGCGATCATTGCCTTGTCCTACAGCATCTGTAGGGTCAATTTGCGGCCAATAAAGCTCAAGCAGTTTTTCATATGGGAAGATGTCCGAATCATAAGTGATTTGTACGACTTCCAAATGACCGGTTTCACCAGTCAATACTTGCTCATAAGTAGGGTTCTCTAGCGTTCCGCCCATATAGCCGGACAGAATGCCATGTATGCCGGGCTGTTCTTCAAAAGGACTTACCATACACCAGAAGCAGCCCCCGGCAAACGTTGCTTTTTGTATCATTTGCTCTCCTCATTTCCTTAACTAATTAATAAAGCATTCGTATGAACACTTATTATAAGCTTGATCATTTCATCAGTCTATTGCTTTGGTGGCTTCATAAGAGACATTGTCTAGAAATTCCAAAGCTTTTGCAGTAAACTAATTGAATCTAATTATATCTACTTATAATCAATTAGTACATGACATTCATTTGGAAGTAGGGGATTACTTATGATTTTTGTTTTTGATTTAGATGGAACCATTTGCTTTAAAGGACAGCCTGTTTCAGAAAAGATTTTAAGTTGTTTGGAGGAATTAACTCAAGCAGGGCATGAAGTTATTTTTGCTTCCGCTCGTCCCATTCGAGATATGCTTCCTGTTATTCATCAACGTTTTCACAGCATTTCTCTTATAGGAGGAAATGGTTCTCTTATTTCTAAGGATGGCAGTATGATCGCTATAGAAACTTTTAATGAACATTTACGCCTTAACATGCTGAAGCTTATTGAAGAGCATCAAGCGACATATTTGATTGATAGCCATTGGGATTACGCCTACACCGGTTCTTTAGAGCATCCGATATTAAAAAATGTTGATGCCTCCAAGCTTGCTAAGCTTGTTGCAGTAGAGTCGCTGGAGACCATCGTCAAAATACTAATTCTTACCGCGAATGATATGGAAGTTTTGGAGCAAAAGCTCGCATGCCTAGAAGTTGTTATTCACAGGCATCGTAATGAAGGTGTCATTGATATTAGTCCAACTAATATTCATAAATGGAGTGCCCTGCAAAAATTAGGGGTGGAAGCCAAACAATTTATTGCATTTGGGAACGACGCCAACGACATTTCGATGTTTCAAAATGCGAAGCATGCAGTTATGATTGGCCATCACGATGAGCTCGCTCCTTACGCATCGGAAGTGATTCCGCTCGCGGGCAATTGCGAAGAACAAATCGTAGAAAAACTGAGGGAGCTTGCTGGCAAGCATGTTCCATTGAATTCTTAAATGCTGCATGAAGTTAAGTCATAAATTTTTAATAGAGAACAGCAACATAAGGAGCTCATTATGGAGGAACAATGGATAATTGCAAAATATGATCCAGAATGGAAAAATCGATTTTATGATATCGCTCTAAAAATAAGAAATGCTTTGGGGGACTTGGTCGTTCGTATTGACCATGTTGGCTCAACTTCGATTGTTGGTTTAGACGCGAAGCCCATCATTGATATTCAATTATCCGTTATTGATTTTGAAACGATCATAAACCATAAGAGTGAGATGGAGAAACTAGGCTTCGTATACCGAGAAGAAAACGCAGATAAAACGAAAAAGTATTTCCGAGAAATACCGGGCAGTCGAAGAACGCATATTCATGTACGGCAAGCAGGTAGTTTTTCAGAACAATTAACTTTATTGTTTAGAGATTATTTGCGCGCGCACCCTGGGGACTGTTTAAGATACGCTCGGGAGAAACATCGATTGTTTGAGCTTTATAAGGATGAACGCTCCAAGTATGTAGAAGGCAAAGGGCCTATCGTTTGGGATATCATTCAGAAAGCACATATTTGGTCGCAAGAAGCGGGTTGGAAACCAGCGGTTTCAGATATGTGAAGGAGTAACTTCTTATTAAGATGGAAGGAGCAGCATGCATAGGCAGCTGCTCCTCTTTTGCGTATATAGGATTTAAAGATGTTACATGCCCGATTCCTTAACCAGGCGTTTGACCATGGAATGAAGATTCAGCGATTTTAAACTTAAGCTCAGCTCTTGGTTAAAAAAGAGGATCAAACCAGACTTGTTATCTGGATTAAACACCGTAATCGTGAGTACTCCGGGATCTGATCCGTTGTGTCCGATCACCTTGCCCTTACTGACGCCCTTCAAGTAAAGACTATCCAGCGCTGAATAGCTCCATCCGAGTGCCTGATTGCCATTATCCGACTGCGGTTTGAACATCTCATCAAGTGTGGCCTGCGACAGGATGGTTCCGTTCTCGGCCTTCCCGCCGTTCATGATGGCAAGATAGAACTTAGCAAATTCGGTAGTCGTCGTCTTTAGCGTACCGTCGGGATAGGTCGGGAAAGAATAGGGCACTAGCGGTTTATGTTTTGCATCATATTGTACGGCAAGTACGTCATTGCTTAATAAATCTTTATGCAGCCATTTGGTATGCTTCATGCCTACCGGGTCAAAGATATGCTGCTGCGTATATTCCGGAAAAGGTGTTTTGGTCATCTCTTCGACAAGATAGCCTAGTAAACCATATCCGACATTGCTGTAGCTGAACGCCGAACCAGGCTTATTTTTCGTAAAGTTTTTTTCTTCGTCGTACCATTTTCCTCCGGGAACGAGGAAATCCTTCATAAACTGCGCGAGTGTAACGGTTGAGTCGCCACCACCGCTGTTCGAAGTGTAGAGGCTGTCGTACAGCTTCCAATTGTTATCGATTCCTGAAGTATGATTTAACAGCATGCGGAATGTAATGGGAGTGTCTGGAAATTTAGGATGAACAATACTTATCGGCAAAAACGTATTTATGTCATCATCCAGCTGAATGATTCCTTTCTCAACAAGCTGCATGACGGCCGTGGCAGTCACTGTTTTGGAAACGGAGGCAATCTGAAATACCGTGTCATTTGTGATCGGTATATCTTTTTCCCTGTCGGCGTCGCCGTAATTAATAATGCGATTGATTTGATTGTCTTTGATTATTGCGATGGATACGCCTGTCATGCCTGATTTCTTCATTTTGACCTGGACGAATTTCTCAAGATCCTTAGGGTTAGAGAAATCAACTTGAATGAAAGTAATCGTTGCGAAAGCAATTATGAGTGCTCCCAAAATAAGTCCAATGATTTTCCAAACCCGACCCTTCTTCCTTTTCTTCTCCATCATGACGCCACCTTCCGCCGTTTCTCAGGCCGACTATTTATAACATTTCTTAACTTTACCAGATATAGTAAAAAACGAATTCGCACCGCAGTCGAGTTTGTTGCCTCGACTTTAGACTAGATCGTGCTGGAGGTTTGAATTGTTATTCTTTTGTTTGTATAATAATTCAACTGGAAATGAAGGACACTTTTCATACCGCACTTTTCAACAAAAAGATTAGTGGTTAGGAGCAATTGCTATGAAAATAAGTAAACAATCTGCTGAACATTATATTTGGGGAGACAACTGTGATGGTTGGCATTTAGTGAAGAATCAGGAATTAAGCGTCATTCATGAAAAAATGCCAGCAAATACCGCGGAAGTAAAGCATTATCATCAAGATGCTAAACAATTTTTCTTTGTCTTATCAGGAACAGCAGTTATGGAAATTGGTGATCAAGAGGTTATTTTAAATCAACATGAAGGAATCGAGGTTCCACTTCAGATCCCTCATCAAATGTTTAATAAATCCAACGAAGAAATTGAATTTTTGGTTATATCTCAACCGAATAGC
>NZ_JBFRDK010000301.1:0-4321 GCF_052113545.1 Paenibacillus sp. TAF43_2 | reverse complement strand
GGCTAATACAGATGAGATTCGTGCACATTAGCGGCTTTACTATGATACCTAGGAACTATGTTTGACAATTGGCATAAAGAAGCATAAAATAATGCAATATGAATATTGGGCAGTGATGGAGAAAGTAATCGTTTTAAGCCGACTTGGTTAGCGAGCTGGGGAAAGTGAAAGCCCAGACGGTCAAAACGATGAAAAGGCACTCCGGAGTCGTATACAAGCAAAGAGGGCTAGCTCTTAAGGAGCTGACCAAGTAGGGTGGAACCGCGGGATTACAACTCTCGTCCCTACGTCTGGGAGCAGGCGTAGAGACGGGAGTTTTTTGCGTATAAACGCCTTTGCCTGCTTCGCTTTTACGGACACAAAACAGAGGAAGAAGGAGAGGGTCAGTTATGAATTTTCAAAAAATGATTTTGACTTTGCAGCAGTTCTGGGCTGAACAAAATTGTATTCTCGTACAGCCTTATGACGTTGAGAAGGGTGCAGGAACGATGAACCCTATGACGTTTCTACGCTCGATTGGTCCTGAGCCTTGGAATGTTGCCTATGTGGAACCATCAAGACGTCCAGCGGACGGTCGATACGGTGAGAACCCAAACCGTTTATACCAGCATCATCAATTCCAAGTTATTTTGAAGCCATCGCCTGACAATATACAGGAGCTTTATTTGGAAAGCTTGAAGCAGCTAGGCATTGATGCACTTGAGCATGATATCCGTTTCGTTGAGGATAACTGGGAATCGCCAACTCTTGGCGCTTGGGGTTTAGGCTGGGAAGTATGGCTGGACGGCATGGAAATTACGCAATTCACATATTTCCAACAGGTTGGCGGCATTGATGCTAATCCTGTCGCTGTTGAGATCACATATGGTATGGAGCGTTTGGCTTCTTATATTCAACAAAAAGAGAATGTTTTTGATTTGGAATGGGTTGAAGGAGTAACCTACGGTGACGTCTTCAAACAACCAGAGTATGAGCATTCCAAATATACATTCGAGACATCGGATACAGCAATGCTGTTCTCTTTATTTAACATGTATGAGCAGGAAGCTCAAAAAACGATGGAGCATCATCTTGTGTTTCCAGCGTACGATTACGTATTAAAATGCTCGCACACCTTCAACCTGCTCGATGCGCGCGGCGCAATCAGCGTAACGGAAAGAACGGGCTATATTACACGGGTAAGAAATTTAGCGCGTGCTTGCGCATCGACATACTACGAGGAAAGAGAACGTCTTGGATTCCCTTTGCTGAAGAAAGGAGTGGAGCAGCATGACTAGAGATTTGTTGCTTGAAATCGGACTTGAGGAAGTGCCTGCTCGGTTCGTGCGCGGTGCGATGAACCAGCTAAAGGATAAAATGGTGAAGTGGCTTTCGGACTCAAGAATCGAACACGGCGCTGTAAATGTGTATGCTACACCACGCCGAATTGCTGTTCTAATCAACGACGTAGCTGAAAAGCAAACGGATATGAATGAAGAAGCCAAAGGCCCTTCTCGTAAAATTGCTCAAGACGACCAAGGCAATTGGAGCAAAGCTGCTCTTGGATTTGCTAGAAGCCAAGGCGTTGAGCCTGAACAGCTGTATTTCCAAGAACTAGCTGGCGTTGAATATGTTTATGCTACCAAAAGCAGCATCGGTACAGACACAGCAGCGGTACTGCCAGATGGCTTGCTCAGCTTGATTACTTCGATGTCTTTTCCGAAAAACATGCGTTGGGGCAATCATGAGCTAAAGTTTGTTAGACCGATCCGATGGTTGGTTGCACTATTTGGTCAAGATGTGATTCCTTTTGAAATTACAGGGGTACAAACTGGCAATACAACACGCGGACATCGTTTCCTTGGCAATGATGCTACTGTACAAGAGCCTGCTCAATACACTCAGCGCCTGCGCGAGCAGCATGTTCTTGCTGATGTTAGCGAACGTGAAGAGCTGATTGTAGCTCAGATCGATCGTCTAGCCAAAGAAAAAGGCTGGGAGATTGCAATCAAGGAAGATTTGCTTGAAGAGGTTGTTTTTCTAGTTGAATATCCAAACGTATTGTTTGGCGGCTTCGACCCAGCATTTCTACACATTCCGCAGGAAGTGCTTATTACATCTATGCGTGAGCATCAACGGTATTTCCCGGTATTCAACAGCGAAGGTGAGCTTCTTCCGTTTTTCGTTACGGTTCGCAACGGCGATCTTAAGTCGATCGAGCTAGTATCGAAAGGCAATGAGAAAGTACTTCGCGCAAGACTTTCGGATGCCAAATTCTTTTATGAAGAAGATCATAAGCTGACGATAGAGCATGCTCTTTCGAAGCTTGAGAATATCGTATACCACGAAGAGCTAGGCTCAGTAGCTGACAAAGTAAGACGCATTCGTGCAACAGCTGATCTTCTGAGCAAGCATTTACTGATTGATGAGCAAACGTCCAGCGACATTAGCCGCTCCGCTGATATTTGCAAATTCGATCTCGTATCCCAAATGGTTTATGAATTTCCTGAACTGCAAGGCATTATGGGGGAAGATTATGCTCTTAAAGCAGGAGAGCGAGCTTCAGTGGCGAAAGCCATTAATGAACATTATCAGCCGCGTTTTGCCGGAGATCTAGCTCCATCTGAATTAACAGGAACAATCGTAAGCTTATCGGACAAAATCGATACAATCGTTGGTTGTTTCTCGATCGGCATCATTCCGACAGGCTCGCAGGATCCTTATGCCCTTCGCAGGCAAGCAGCAGGTATTGTTCAAATTATTTTGGCGCACGGCTTGAAGCTGGAGCTAAACGATTTGTATGATGCGGCACTATCCGTACATGAGAACCGCGGCCTTAAACGCGGCGCTGCTGAAATCCGCAAAGATCTTTTTGATTTCTTTGCGCTTCGCGTTAAGAACGTATTGTCCGAGCAAGGCGTTCGTTATGATGTTGTAGATGCCGTTATGGCTTCTGGTTTTGCAGATCTGAAATCGACCATCGAGCGTGCGAGCGTCGTTCAAGCGCTTGCTGCAAGCAGCGATCGAACTGAATTTAAGCTAACTGTCGAGCAGTTTAACCGTGTCAGCAATCTCGGTTCCAAAGCTGCTGGTGCAGCGGTTGATCCAGCTTTGTTCGCAGAACAGGTGGAAACAGAGCTGTATCAAACATGGCAAGCGCAGCGTCCAACGTTTAAACAAGCGATTGAAGAGGGAGATATTTCAAGAGCGGTACAATCTTTATCATCGTTGAAGCCGTTTATCCATAACTATTTTGAGAATGTTATGGTCATGGCGCCTGATGAGGCTGTTCGTGCGAATCGATTGTCAACGCTTGCTGGTATCGCAGAAGATATTGCGATTATCGCAGATTTCTCGAAGCTCGTTTGGTAATTGAGTCCGTAAGGAGGATGATAGATCATGTCTCGTTCTAATCCCGAAGTAATCGTATATGTCGTCTCCGATGCAGCTGGTGATACAGGGGAGCTTGTTGTACGCGCAGCAATCGCGCAATTTCATCCACTTCATACCGATATCCGCAGAGCCCCTTTTGTAACGGAAGAGGCAGGCTTGCTGCGAATTATTGAGCAGGCGCAGCAAGTTGATGCAATAGTGATCTATACACTCGTTATTCCGCATCTTCGCGACAGCATGAAAAAGTTTGCAGAGGCATACAGCGTTACCGCGATCGATCTTTTGGGATCTTTTATCGAGACGCTGGAGAAGCGGACTGGGCGGAAATCGCGTCAAGAGCCTGGTCTTAATCATGTGCTTGATGCCAATTATTTCAAAAAGGTAGATGCTGTAGAATTTGCGGTAAAATATGATGACGCGAGAGATACATCCGGCGTACTAAAAGCGGATATTGTACTCGTTGGCGTATCACGCACGTCAAAAACGCCTTTATCGATGTACCTCGCGCATCAGAAGTTCAAAGTTGCTAATGTGCCGCTAGTCCCTGAGCTAAAGCCGCCAGACGAATTGTTTAAGCTGCCAAAACGCAAAATAATCGGGCTTACAATAGGTGTTCCATACTTAAATACAATACGGAAAGAACGCCTTAAAGCACTTGGCCTACCGAATARTGCATCTTATGCGACTCCTGATCGTATTGAAAAGGAACTGCTTTATGCCGATACTATTATGAAGCAGCTAGGCTGCGTTGTGATTGACGTATCACATCGAGCCGTAGAAGAGACAGCAAGTTTGATTATGGAATATGTACGTTTGCCATAATGTCAAGCAGAAGGATTTTTTAGAGTTATGCCGTATATAATAGTATAGGAAAAGAATTTGAAACCGAGCGGTGATTTTCTATTCGTCAACAAAAACCTACCATTGTGGTCGATGCGGATGCATGTCC
>NZ_JBFRDK010000300.1:0-4356 GCF_052113545.1 Paenibacillus sp. TAF43_2 | reverse complement strand
GTGATGCTCAGACCACAAGTATCCGGGCAGTCAAAAGGGCAAACCGATTTTACAGTACCATTTATTATTGATTTGCTCATATCTATCTCACTCCATATAATAGCCATATTCACGTCGTATTATCATAGCATAATCGCATGCAGCATAGGGAGCAAGATGCAAAAAAGTGATGTGAAAATCGCCTATTTTCCGAGCTTCCAGTTTATTATCTATTGACAGCACTTTACTTGTCATGTAATATTCAATGTGCTTAAGACGTATTCCACAACTAAATAATTCGTATAACCTCACGGAGTTACAGCTTGAACAGGGTGAGGGTTTCTACGGGAAGCCTTACTTCCCAACTACGAATATGAGATCAATCATCATTGATCCTATATTCGCAGTTGGGATTTTTTTATGCGCAAATTTTTAAATTTTCATGAGGGGGATTCACACAGATGAAGTATATTTTTTCGGTTTTTCTAGGTGCCGCAAGCTATGGCATTTTATCAACTATTGTTGTGCTTGCTTATGGCCGCGGCTATGAGCTTGGTGAAGTTGTAGGCAGTCAATTGTTAACAGGTTTTTTGCTCGCTTGGATACTCACTTTCATTATGAAATGGCGTGAGAAGCGCAGCCAGAGCTCAACTAATCAAAGTAAGGCTAATACATCTATTCGCACGAGCAGCATGTCATGGAAACAACGTTTCATTCTAATGGCCGCTGGAACTCCAACCGCTATTACAGGTTTATTGTATTACCAATCTCTTCGCTACATCCCAGCATCGCTTGCGATTATATTGCTCTTTCAGTTCACATGGATTGGTGTATTAATTCAAGCGGTAGGACAGCGGAAACGTCCAAACGGCATTATGTTTTTTACGATTGCTATCTTATTCGGCGGTACTTTGCTTGCAGCAGGCATCATCGAGCAGGGCACAGGTCAGTTTAATATAATGGGAGTTATACTCGGCCTGTTATCTGCAGTTAGTTATTCACTATTTATTCTATTTAGCGGAAAAGCAGTTCCTTCTGTACATCCTGCATATCGAAGCGCATGGATGATTACCGGAGGCATGGTACTTGTATTTATTTTATTCCCTCCAACCTTTTTGCTTAATGGACTCATTTTTGGAGATTTGATGCTTTACGGTTTCTTGCTTGGCATGTTCGGTGCGTTTATTCCACCCGTACTGTTTGCAATCGGTGTGCCGCATGTCGGAGAAGGAATGGCAGGGATTTTGGGTGCGTCGGAGCTTCCTGTCGCTGTTTTGCTTTCATCCTTCGTTCTGAATGAACACGTCAGCGCCTTGCAATGGGCTGGTGTCATCGTCGTACTCATAGGGATTGCGCTTCCAGAAGTCATCAAAATGAAGCGAAGAAGATTGAGCGTGCAATAATCACATATATGAAAAAGAAGCCAGCTGCCCTGAATTAGAGCAGCTGGCTTCTTTTGAAATAGAGACTATTCCTAGCCGTATCCTTATTCCTTTGTATAAGTGGAGAGCCAATTATAAATAATAAATAACCAACTGATGTTGTGTACACTAATCCTATTACTGGGAGGCATTTGATGATCTATGATTGTGTAATTGTAGGCGGCGGCATTGCAGGTTTACAGGCTGCCATACAATTAGGAAGATATCGTCATCACGTTGCGGTTATCGATTCCGGCAATGGAAGATCTTCGGTATGCAGAAGCTATCATAATTTAATTGGTTTTCCTGATGGCATTAGCGGGGCAGAGCTTCGTCTTGCAGGGAGAAAGCAAGCAGAGCAGCTTGGAGTAACATTCATACAAGCTGAAGTTGTACAGGCGGAAAGATTAAATGAGGCTTTTCTTCTGAAAACTTCGGATATGAAAACTTATCATGGTAAGAAGCTGCTTATTGCGACAGGTGTGAAGGATCGGCTTCCGAATTTGGAAATGCTTATTCCATGTTTGGGAACGAGCGTATACGTATGCCCTGATTGCGATGGATACGAAGTACGAGATCAGCCGACGCTTGTACTCGGTGCTGGAAACGCCGGAGCGCAAATGGCACTAACACTTACGCATTGGACGGAGGAGCTCATTTATGTAAATCATGAGCTCACACCGATTGAAGAAAAGTTGCGACTCAAGCTTGACCAAAAAAGAATCCCCTGTATAGAAGAAGCCATTCAAACCGTTTTGATTGAGCGTGAACAATTTATAGGGATAATTCTTGCGGACGGTTCATCTCTTTATCGTCAGCGCTGTTTTGTTGCTTTTGGCGGCAATGAGGTTCGTTCCTCCATTGCCAAGCAGCTTGGAGTAGAGGTTATGGAGAACAATCATATTGTCGTTGACCCGCGTACAAAGCTTACAAGTGTCGAAGACATTTGGGCCGCTGGAGACGTAACTGCGCATTCTGAAATGTTGACCATAGCAATGGGGGATGGCAGCCAAGCGGCAATATGGATTCATAAGAGCTTATTATCTACATAGAGGTAATGACCTTGTCGATAATTCCATATTCCAATGCTTCTTCCGATGACATATAATAATCACGATCCATATCCTTTTCGATTTTCTCTATAGGCTGTCCTGTTCTTTCTGCACTAATTCGATTCAATTTAGAGCGTATATTCAAAATCCGCTTTGCACTTATCGCAATATCACTCGCTTGCCCTTGGACACCGCCATGGGGCTGATGAATCATAATCTCGCTATTAGGCAGCGCAGCACGATGACCCTTCTCGCCAGCAAGCAGAAGTATAGCTGCAAAAGAAGCAGCGAATCCCGTGCAGATCGTGTGTACTGGAGCTTTCACAAATTGCATCGTGTCAAGAATGGCGAATCCGGCAGAAGTGGAGCCGCCTGGGCTGTTGATGTACATCGAGATTTCTTTCTCAGAATCCTCCGCGGTAAGAAATAATAATTGAGCAACGATGCTGTTGGCGACTACATCATCTATTGCAGAGCCCAAAAAAATGATGCGATCCTTCAGCAATCGCGAATAAATATCGTAGGATCTTTCACCGCGGCTGGATTGCTCGACTACATAAGGTACATAATTACTCATCGTATTTTACCTCCAAATGGATGTTGTTTGGTTTCGATTAGTAAACGATTAACAATTAAAAAAAGATACGGGAAAAATTTTTGAAAGAAGCGTATCTTTTGACGCACTTCATTCGTTTACTTCAATAAGGATGTTCTCCTTTTTGAGAAGATGAAGAGAGGTAAATGCAGAGGAGGTATAATGATGAATGAACTGAAATCTTTACCCCATACAGCAGTAGAAAGCACAGAGGCTGACCTTGATCAGCTTCAAAAAACACTTGAGCGATATTGTTTGTTTCTAACAAAATCGAAATGGGATGCAGAAGATTTAGTGCAGGATACATGGCTAAAAGGGCTGCGGGCAGCTGTTGATTCAAATCACAATAATCCGGAAGCTTTGTTGCTGCGCATCGCCAAAAATACATGGATTGATCAGCGAAGAAGAAAAAATCAATATCAACTTCTCATCCAGCAAGCGAAGCCAATGGATATAGCAGCTTATTCAAGCAGTCTTGACCATGAAGAAGCGATGTACGCGCTCATGCAACATCTGTCACCTTTACAACGAACCGTGTTTCTTTTGCGCGATGTGCTTCATTTTTCAATCGAAGAAACCGCCGAGCGGCTAAATACGACGTCTGGTGCAATCAAGGCTGCCCATTACCGCGCGCGTGAAGCCTTGCAAGCAGTCAAGCGGGAACTGAAGGCAGAGGCTGTTATTCTACCTGATGATGAGTATTTGCGAAGCTTCTTAAGAGCGATGGCGGTTGCTTATCAGACGGGGGATGTTGCTCTTTTAGTTGAGCTTGCGAAGCGGGATATTTCTGAAGCGCCAATCCTTGTAGGTATCGCACAGAACAATAAGCGCAAAGCCTCAAGAAGTGGTGCAAATGAGTTTGCTACTAATCCGGTGAATGTGAGAATGGCTGCATAAGCAATAACGAAATAAACCGATGCCAGCAGGCGTCGGTTTATTTGCTGTGTGCAGCTCCACGCAGAATTTAATGAAATAAGCTATAATAGAGGAATAGAATATGAAGGATTGAGGCAAACAATGATGACTCGCAAGCTTATTTTTTTTGATATTGACGGTACATTGGTTGATCACGAGAAGAAAATACCGCCATCTACGCAGCAAGCGATTGAGCAATTGAAAGCAGCTGGCCATGAACTCGTTATCGCGACAGGAAGAGGGCCCTTTATGCTGAAGCCCATTAGCGAACAATTAAACATAGAATCCTATGTTAGCTTTAATGGCTCTTACGTGGTGTACAATGGAGAAGTTGTGTATAGCCATTCGATTAATCCTGACCGACTTGCAGAGCTTACGCAAATTACTCTAAATA
>NZ_JBFRDK010000299.1:0-4359 GCF_052113545.1 Paenibacillus sp. TAF43_2 | reverse complement strand
GTATGCCAGAATTTAGACAGATGATTTATGCTAGTCATTTTGATAAAGGCTATCTAGAAGCTGAACAAAATAAAAAATCAGTTGAAATGAAAATAGAATTGGCTTTAAAAGATACTAATTTTGAACTTGCAAAAGTATTGGTTGATGAGCTAGAAGAGCTGATTAAGTTGCTTTAAATGAAAACCCACTGATTAAAAAGATTACAAGAATATGGCTAAAGTGAATGAGTCCGAGTTCAACGATAAAACATGATGTTGGCGAAAAAGCATCAATAAAAAGACACTGATGGATAGAATCTCAGTGTCTTTTTACTGGATTGGTTTCTTGATAACTCTTGCCGTGGTCAGTGGTTCACTTATTATTAAAAATCTCTCTCAACACATTTTTGGCCATAGCAATCTGTTGAGGATCTTTCTCCAAGAGACTTATGTCTATTTGTATCGGATTTTTTTCTATTAAAAGGAGGTTGCCCATCGTGGGCAACCTCTTATATAGGCTTGGCTTTACAGCGATTCGCCGTTCAGGTACCCAATGAGTACATAGGCTGAAGATTCCATGCTAAACCTGCAGATCGGAGCTTCATACGCTATACGTGTGAAATCGGTATACGCTTCTCATTTCTCATTCCTTCCAATTTTCCACCAAATGATCTACCGCTGCCTGCTCAATTGCCAGCCCTTCCGTGTAACGCTCCATAAACAAGGCAAAGCCATTCACATCTGCGCTGTCAGGATAAACCTCTTGTCCTTCTGCATCATGGAACACTTTATTGGCAAGGAAATCAGCCAAGCCCTCGTGCTGCTCCTTATTAACCATATAGGATGCCAAAATTGCCATCCCCCATGGGCCGCCCTCACCAGCCGTAGACATAACCGAAACGGGAACATTCAGTGCTGCGGCACATATTTTTTGACCGACTAGCGGCGTTTTGAACAATCCGCCATGCGCCAAAATACGGTCAATCGTTACATGCTCCTTTTGTGTCAAACAATCCATCCCGAGCCTTAATGCAGCAAACGCGGTAAACAAATGTACTCTCATAAAGTTAGCCAGATTGAAGCGGCTTTCTGGAGAACGAACGAACAGCGGACGACCTTTTGCAAGCCCGGTAATGTTCTCGCCTGAATAGTAGCCGTAGCTCAGCAAGCCTCCGCCATCAGCGTCTGCTTCCAGTGCTTTGTTGAACAGGACGCTGAATAACTGGTTCATATCGGGTTTCAGCCCCATTGCTTCATAAAATTCACGGAACAATCCGAGCCATGCATTAATATCGCTGGAGCAGTTGTTAGCAAGAACCATGCCGACAGGGCTGCCATCAGGTGTAGTCACGATGTCAATCTCAGGGTACACCGTGGATAAATCTTTCTCCAGTACAATCATGGCAAAAATCGACGTACCTACGGAAATGTTGCCGGTACGCTTTTTGACACTATTCGTAGCGACCATGCCTGTTCCGGCATCGCCTTCTGGAGGACATGTGGGAATACCTGCTTGCAGGGTGCCTGATGGATCTAATAGTCGGGCACCAGCTTCATTGAGATAACCGGCATGTTCACCAGCAGTATAAACTTTAGGTAAAATATCTTTAAGATTCCAAGGGTAGTCTTTATCGGCAATTAAGTCGGCAAACTGCTTTATCATATCTTCATTAAATTGCTGTGCAGATTCATCAATTGGGAACATACCAGAGGCATCCCCTATACCAAGTGCCTTGATGCCGGTCAACCGCCAATGAATGTAACCCGACAAAGTCGTCATATAATTGATGTTAGTGACATGCTCTTCATCGTTCAATATGGCTTGATACAAATGTGCGATGCTCCAGCGCTCTGGAATTTTAAACTGGAATTTCTCGGTTAGCTCCGATGCAGCTGTACCCGTTGTGGCATTGCGCCATGTCCGGAACGGAACCAATAGCTCTCCTGCTTTATTAAGTACAATATAGCCCTGCATCATGGCGGAACATCCGATTGATCCGATTTTTTGCAGTGTTACGCCATAAGTATTCTCAATCTCTTGCTTTAATTGGTGATAGATTGCTTGCAACCCGTGAATCACTTCATTGATATGGTAGGTCCAATAACCATCGATCAATTGGTTTTCCCACTCATAGCTGCTGGAAGCGATTGTTTCAAAATTGTAATCAATCAGTACAGCCTTAATTCGTGTGGATCCAAATTCGATGCCAAGCGAGGTTTCTCCCCTGACTATCGCTTGTTTAATATATTGATCCATGAGGGCGTTGCTCCTCTCTGAATTTAAAATTGCTTAAAATAAGCTCCAAAGGATTATTTTTTCCAATTTATACAATAAATGAGCGAGTAAACCACTGTCAATAGTTTAGGTACAAAGAATTGCCGATTAAGGAAGTCCACATGGTATTCGGATACAGAAGCTGGTTTGTTCCACTTTTGATCGTTCACGCTCATTTGAAGCTCTAACTATCTTATTTCGTAGTGACTACCTTGGAGCAACCATCCTTACCACAATTCAAGTTCACGAAAAGGGTTCTGAGTTTTAAGTCGCGAATATGACATATGTGCCAAAAATTTCTATAAATGGTTTGGTGAACTAGGATTACAGAGAAATAACTTAGAAATGGGTGAGGCATAGTGACTCAGGAAGAAGTGTTAAAAGGCGGAAATGTTAATCACATTGTCCGTAGGGAAAATACTGTTCTCCGTCCCACAGGTTATTGGAGCCCGTGTGTTCATGAGCTTCTTAAACATCTAGAGAAGCAAGGCTTTGAGGGAGCACCAAGTTTTCTCGGAATCGACGATTCTGATCGTGAAATACTAACATTCATTTCAGGGGAAGTTCCAGGGAATGAGTACCCTGAGCTTGAGCCTTACATGTGGTCGGATGAAACGCTTGTAGGTTTAGCGCGTCTTTTACGCCAGTTTCATGATGCGACTG
This sequence comes from Paenibacillus sp. TAF43_2, assembly GCF_052113545.1. Lineage (NCBI taxonomy): Bacteria > Bacillati > Bacillota > Bacilli > Caryophanales > Paenibacillaceae > Paenibacillus > Paenibacillus sp. TAF43_2. The sequence goes on along the minus strand of NZ_JBFRDK010000299.1, from coordinate 1,443 downwards.
CAGGATCAACTCTCATGACGAAGAGCAAATGGCAGCTTAGTTATGTCAACGAACGTGAGCACGAAGTGATATGCCATAATGACGCTGCATTGTACAATGTGGTCTTTCAAAAGGGGATTCCTGTGGGGCTGATTGATTTTGATATGGCTGGTCCAGGTCCACGTATGTGGGACATTGCTTATTCACTCTATACATCGGTTCCACTTGCGAGCTTCGAGCCTGACCATTCTTCGGGAAAAACGGTAAAGTACCAATCGGATTTACACGCTACGGAGCGCCGTAAACGAATTCATTTGTTTTTTGAATCGTATGGAACTCCCGTCCCGAATGAACTGTGTCAGTGGATTATTCAACGATTGACTACAATGTGCGACACGTTGAGAAGTGGCGCTGCCGAAGGGAATCTTGCTTTTAAAAAAATGGTTGATGAGGGACACTTGGCTCACTACGAGAGCGAGATTCGATTTGTAGCAGATCATTTCAATGATTGGATAAAGAACTAAATATTGCGCTAACAGATCACGATAAAACATATCGAGATCAAAGAAAGGGACATCCCGCAAAAGGATGGCCTTAAATCTTGCCGTTACAGACAGTGCAGTGAACCGTATCAAAGGCACCTAGTCGGGTGCCTTTTTATTATTTTCCTACATACTTAACCGAATAAATATGCGTTTTCGTTAAATCAATCACTTCCTGGATAAATCCCTCCCGAGATTCCTTGAAATCAGTCTTGATCCAATTCAGAATGAGTCCGTAAAAGCCATAGGCTGTATAACGCTTAAAATAATCCATGTTGACGGGGATGTTATTGATCGTTTCAAAAATAAATTGTTCCTTATAGATCTTTAGAATGGTTTGAGGGAATCCCGTGTGCAATCCTGGTAAAGTATCATCATATTTTATCAGCTCAAAAAAATCACGGTGTTGATAAATGTAGGAAACGATATTAAAGGACGGTGCGTTGAGTCTTTCCGTGTATACTTTGTGTCCAGGAACATATGGTTTTCCTACGGAATCTTCCAACCCCTGAAACATAGAAGTAAGTAAATCTTCAGCTAATTTAATTTTATCTTGGTAATGTACATAGAAAGTACTACGGTTATAGGAGGCTGTATCTACAATGTCCTTTACAGAAACGAGATGGTAACCCTTCTCTTTTATTAGTTTTATAAAAGCTGATTTTAGATGTTCTTCTGTTCGATTTCTTCGCTCAGATGTCACGTTTGGTTCATCACTCATGAAAATATCTCCTCGCAAAAAGACGATTTTGATGTAAGTGTCTACTAGTTAGACATATATTAATACTTTAATGATTGTTAAAAGTGAACAAAAAACTACAATTAAGATGAGAACAAAATAGTACAAATATTTATTAATGAATGTTAATTAATAAAAACGCAAATAGTACTATTAAAAATATTGTACTGGAGGATTCATCGA
>NZ_JBFRDK010000298.1:0-6569 GCF_052113545.1 Paenibacillus sp. TAF43_2 | reverse complement strand
CAAAAGAGCTTGTTTACAAAGCCATAGCGAGCATCTCACAGAGATTAGATCGTATTAAAATGTTTCATACGGATCGAGGCAGAGAGTTTGATAATAAGCTCATTTCTGAAGCGTTGACAACGTTTGGCGTTACACGATCCCTTAGCCGATAAGGCTGTCCCTACGATAATGCCGTTGCAGAAGCAACATTTAAAATCTTCAAGACGGAATTCGCTAACCAAGTGCATTTCCTTACGGATGAGCAGCATATTTCATGATCAGTAACTGCTTATAGATGGGGGTTAGATCTTCCAATACGCGTTCGATCTCTTCCCGTCTTTCCTTTTGGAGGAAAAGTTCTTCCGGGGCTTCATTACCTTCAGCTGCGACATCCTCAATCGGAATTTCCATCCGTTTTTTCTTTCGGCACAGATCGTAATAATGATTTAGGGCAACTTTGAACATCCATGCCGAAAATTTGTCCTCATGAATGGAATCTATGTATAACAGCCCTTTGTAAATGGTTTCCTGAACGATATCCTCAGCGACGTCTCGGTCGGCTCCTAGACGGATCAAATATCGCTGGATTTGTTTCATTTTCAGATTTAAAAGTCGATACATCAGCTCATTGTCCACCTTGAACCTCCCTTCTTGCTATATAACGAATGAGCTTCCTTTATGTATACACTTGCCCCTCAAAAATGTTAGGACTTCATATTTGTTAAACAATACTGCCCTTTTTAAGCATAGCGAAGGGCCGCCATGGGGCAGCCCTTCAGCATTTCTATTGTGTTTCGTTAGCTTACTTAAACAGATTCGCTTGCTCAATTCAGGTGAACGCCAAAAAAGTTCAGCATGAAAAATACCTGTTACAGCAATAAACAAATGAGGGATTTCCGAATTGCAATCTACTGTCGTTACCCGTTAGCATTCCTGTAGAGCGTTAAATTTCCGCTTTGCATAAAAACGAGCGCCTCGGTACGATGGAAGTACGCAACGGGTCATAGCCCTAAAAATTCCATCATCCAGGAGGACGCTCTACTATGAAGTTTAAATCGCAAGCGAGACAAAATCAACTCATTGAAAAAATTACTGCTCAGCATTTAGTTATCGGGATCGACATCGCCCAGCAGATGCATGTTGCGCGCGCTGTAAATTTTCGTGGCATCATCATCGGAGACTACTTATCCTTTTCTAATAACAAGGAGGGGTTTCACAATCTTTTGCTATGGATTCAAAATCTGCAAACCACCCATCATTTAAGCGCAGCCGTCGTCGGGATGGAACCAACCGGGCATTATTGGCTTAACGTCTCTCGGTGGCTCACAGAACACCATTTTGAAGTCGTTTTAGTCAATCCKCATCTCGTCAAAAAGAACAAAGAGAATCGCGACAATACGCCCTCAAAGAGTGACAGAAAGGATGCACTCGTTATTGCCGACATGGTCAAGAACGGTTACTACTCGGAAACTCGCACGACCCCCGAAGCCTTCGAGGATCTACGTGTGCTTCTCTCTAATCGTGACTTCGTCGTCAAACGACTTGTTAGTGCCAAAAACCAGATCCACCGCTGGGTTGACGTTGTTTTCCCTGAACTACGCCACGTATTCAAAGACATCACCTGTATCGGTTCCATTGCTACACTTCGCCTCTTCCCTACTCCGGCGGAGCTCAGCAAGCTGCAGCCTCAGAACCTGATTCAGGGATGGAAAACCATCATGAAACGGCACTGTGGTGCTAGAAAAGCAAAAGCACTCATCGAGCTGGCCAACCATTCTGTAGGATCTCAGTCAGCTACGCATTACTACAAGCTTCACTTGAAACAATTGCTCGCCGAGTATGATCTTGCTTGCGAACAGCTAGAGGTTGTAGAGAAGGAGATTTCAACCGTATTAGAACGCATTCCCTTTGCAAAATCCATCCTCGCGATTAAAGGGATTAGTGTCATTTCATTAGCTGGTATTTTGGGTGAGGCTGGGGACTTAAGCGGATTTGTTCACGGAAATGCTTTGCTGCGCCATGCAGGACTTAACCTCGCAGAAGCGAGCTCAGGCAAATGGACGGGGCAAATGAAGATTAGCAAACGCGGACGATCCCGCCTTCGCCGTTTCCTCTTCATGGCTACTATGAGTTTGGTCATCAACAATTCGGAGTTTCAAGCGATGCATGCATACAATGTGCAATTCAAGAAGATGAAGAAAATGAGGTCCATTATCGTTAGCAAGACCGGCCTCCACCCCTTGGATAGGCGTAACGAAGGAATGAGAGGGCTTTGACCCGTTAAGACATGGGAGTGAAAACCTCCAAGGGCGGCGTGGAGAATGCGTGCAGTAAATGGAAGTATATGGGGCGACAATACCCCCCCCTTTATTCCCGTGCGCCTTCATGTTGCCGAAGTCTAACACGGCGTTCCCCTTCTTGTCTTTCAGCCCTTACCAACCGGGCGAAATCCTGCGAATAAGCGAGCATTCGTGAGAAAATCATATCGTACCAAGGGAGCTTAATGTTTGAATGACCTAATCATTTTGAATTGATAGTAACTGTACGGGTTTTCTGATCCCAACTAACTTTCGCTCCGGCTGCTTCACTTACAAAACGCAGTCCGACATAAAAGGCGCCATCTGGGGACAGGTAAGATGATTGGCTGAGTTTAATAGCTTCACCATTAACGTAACCAGTCATTTYATCTGCAATTAGTTTGATTTTCAGTCCTTCCTTTACAGCAGTAACACTTTTTTCTTTATTATCCCACTCAACGGTCATACCGAGTTTAGTGAAAATAGGTCGAAATGGGATCAGAGTAATACCATTATTTATGATGATTTGTGGATCTGCATTGAGTTCTTCTCCATCAAAGATTACCTTAGCAGTATCCACACCTGCATACACAGTAGAAAATACTACAGAAAGGGACAAAATTATTGTAATGACGGTAATTAAATTCCGAATACTTTTCATTGAATGTTCACCTCAAGTTTTTTGTAGAATTTACAATATACGATAATATCGCTAATATCTCGTGTTACTAATGCATGATCTTACTCATTAATTTCACAAGCTTCCATGAATTAAAGATTACCTCCAATCACTTTTTAATATGAAAATTATTCCTTAAAAAACTAATACTACCACACCTAGTGTGTTTTCGTCTGAGTTAATCTGTAATAGTCATTCAGCTAAACTGCCAGTTAGCTCAACGAGGCTGCCGATCTATGCCGGCAGCCTCGTCATGGTGTTTATGTAGCTATTGTTCCCAGTAAGCTTAATATTTTGGCGCATAAATGTGATCAGTATCGGTATCAATTACGATTTCCGATCTGACACTCTCCAGATATAATGAAGGCACCCGCTCAAATTGAAAAAGCCTGCAAAAAACATCTGTAAACTCACTCATGCTCGTACATTGGTTTTTGGCTATTCTGTACATATCACTTAATTCCGTTTTTGAACATGACTTGCCGATAAGAAATGAATTCTCATAAAAACCATCAATTTCGACTACCACATAATCACCGCCCGTTGCTAAACTGCCTCTGAGCTCAAAGTTATGGACTGCTTTCACTTTTCTTTAACAATCGTTCTCCGTGAGTTAAACAAAGAACAAGTTTTTATAATATCAATGCGAACCATTAAATTCTATTTTATTATCGATATCCTCTAAATCTAATTTCGAAATATCATCGTCTTCTAAATCAACAATAACTGAAATTAATCTCAAGTCTTTACCTGGCCTTCCCAATAGAATTGCTCTTGATTGAAATGTTTCAAATCCATTTTCTTCTGCAAGATATTCAGTTAAAATTTCTAAAATATCATCTTCATTGAATTTAAAAGTTTTTCTTTTATTTTTCTGACTCAATTAAATTCACCTTTCATTCTCTAATACCTTTTACTCAAAACTGCCGATATTATTAACAGAATTAATGCATTGAGCTATCGTTCTTCGTTAGCGTAATCGACCAATGTCATAAGCTTTTTCTATTGATGATTTGTAATTGTCCCATTCAAAGTGAAAAGGCCCTATATCAAGCAGTTGATTATTATGTTCTAAGTAAAAATTACTCCACTCAACAATATCTGCTTCTTTATCAACAGCTACAGAAATATAACCACATTCCAAATCACCGCACAGCGGACAGATCAATATTGGATACCTATGATACTTATATTCAAAGGGATATTTAAATAAAAAGTAATCAGTTATAAGCTGTTGATGCTCAGCATTCCCCCAACCAAACGCAGGCACAAAGTCGTACTCTTTTAACCTTTGATATAAGGATACCGAATCAATGATTATGTCAACAAATACTGTGTTGTTCTCTTCTTTTGAACCACCTTCACCATATCTGCTCGCTAATCTTGTCTCTAAAAAATTTTTATTAGTCATGGCTCCTCCATTGAAAACGTTCAAGTTTTTATACATTCGGCAGAGTGATTAAACTATCCTGCCCGTTCGTATTATGAGGTCACCAGTTCTTTATGGTAGACCTCATTTTTCTGTGGTCGTAAGATAGCGGTAGCCGGGGATAGAACGTACCTGCCTGTGGGAGCTAGATCCCGAGAGCTATATCGTTCATCCCCCTACTTGTTAAACCATGATTAGGCTGGTTGGGACCATGATCCCGAATCACATGCGATAATGTGGACGACAAGAAGGTTAGGGGTTGCCGGCGAATATAATATCGGGAGTGATTGAATGAACCATGTCATTGGATTAGATGTATCTAAAGGAGAAAGTCATGCACAAGCTTTTTCAGATCGAGGAACGCCCTACGGAAAGACCTTTCGATTTGAGCATAATCTTGAAGGATTAGCGTCCTTCCTCCGCTTTGCTCAAAACGTGGAGTCCTTTGCTGGGCAGCGTCCGGCCATTGTGTTAGAAGCAACAGGTCATTATCATAGTCCAATTATTCAGTTTCTAGATGAGCATCAATATCTGTATATCGTTATCAATCCATTAATTTCACACCAAGCGAAAAAGATGAATTTACGTAAGGTGAAAACGGATGTTGCTGACGCATACCAGTTGGGTGAAATGTTCTACAAAGAAGAGCTGGAGCCTTACAAAAAACGGAGTCAGTATCTGATGAACCTGCGTTACCTGACACGGCAACATGAGTCACTGACTGAAATGTATGTCCAGGTAAAGTTACAGTTTCAAACGGTCCTGGATCAAGTTTTTCCAGAGTATCATGGCGTGTTTGGTGACCTTTATTCTAAGGTATCACTTCGTTTCCTGGCCCAATATCCAACGTCTCAATCGGTGCTAGCATTGTCCGAGGAAAACGTTACAGCGARCATAAAACGCCTTGTTGGACATGTTGCCTCGAACCGGTGGTCGCTGGAAAGGGCACAGAAACTAATGGCTGCAGCAGAACGAAATCCCTTCAGGGAGACCGCTTTTCCTAGTCATTTACTCTCATTAGAGCTATTCATTAATTTACTTCTTCAGTACCAGGAGCATCTAACGAAACTGGATAAATCGATAGAAACTCTGGCTGAAGAATTACTGGAATATGATTTAATTCAATCGATACCCGGCATTGGCACTAAAATTGCTTCAACAATTTTAGCTGAGATCGGTGAAATCGAACGGTTCGATCACCCAAAGAAACTAGTTGCGTTTGCTGGGATTGATCCAAGCGTCTTTTCTTCCGGCAAGTTTACAGCAACCCGAAATAAAATCACCAAACGTGGTTCTAGAAGGCTTCGGACAGCTTTATATCAAGCTGTAAGGTGTGAACTGAAAGGGTCACGTAACAAGAGAATAAGAGCTTATTACGACAAAAAGCGTGCAGAAGGCAAACTATTTAAAGTAGCCGTGATCGCTTGTGTAAATAAACTAATCCATTGGATATATGCGATTTTGACCAAGAAAGAACCTTTCCGATTGACTGAATAAGCAACGTTTAGATATCGAGGAAGACCTTCCCAAATTCTTTGGGGCGGTTATTTGTCATGCATTTTTACCAGTATAGCATCCTTCGTTTACTTCATTAATAATTAAATATTGACAGGCTATTAGCTGGTATAGCTCAATAAAATGAACAGGTCACCGCAGCGCCTGCTCATCTATGTTATTCATCTATCTTTTCCCGTTAGTTAAGCACTTTTGAGTTTCATTAAAAAGTCTCATCAATGTCGAAGCCTTGACTTCTATAAGCTTCCGCATTTCTTCTAAATCTCATGTATTCATCCCAGTTCATCGATAACAAATGCGTATCAATTATAATCCACTTATTATTCAATTCATTCTTCCCCATACTTTCCTCCACATAATGATTAATAATTTCATCAATCACTTTTTCCCCATTACATGCTTCCTGCGAACAGCTTTCTAGCGTGATATAATACCCCGGTTCAATACACTCCCACATGTATAATCATCCCATCTTAATATTTAGAGCAGCCCCTTTCATCATAATACAACAACGAAATTACTCTGCTGCCCCGTAGATTAAAGAAGGCAACCGTTATGGTAGGCTGCCTCTGTCTTTGTTTAGCTATCGTTTCCCGTTAGCATTCCTGTAGAGCGTTAAATTTCCGCTTTGCATAAAAACGAGCGCCTCGGTACGATGGAAGTACGCAAC
>NZ_JBFRDK010000297.1:0-4383 GCF_052113545.1 Paenibacillus sp. TAF43_2 | reverse complement strand
ATTTGAAGGCACGCATTATCTACACCATACAAGGTCCAAAGAAATCGTGGAAAACTATAGGAGCTTTATGGAGGATGTAAATAAAGGCCAGTAGAAAGTTCTGGCCATATACAATTGAATATAAAGCAGGCGCTCCTGGACTACTGCCGGGAGCGCCTTTTTTTGTGTTAAGTATGATAATACATAGAAGAAACCCCGATTTTGTGTCCTAAAGCTTGGATTTGAAACCCTGAAATCATCATCTACCTTTCTATACATGAGTGAACAGCCGGAATGAGAGAAGTAGGGAAATAAACTGATAGCGTGATCCTTCGGAGCTTATGCTTTTAGAAAGGGTTGGGATAATCAGCAGCTTGGAAGAAGGGAGAAATAGAAATGGCTTTGTGATATAATATGGTAAAATCTTCAACTCCATAAACGTAGAGACTATCCCACATGTAGCGTCATCTTTCAGAGAAATTATCTCTCAATAACCGTTGTTTCCGGAGTTCCTAGATTTGAAGACATCCCAAGAGGAGGAAAACAGAAATGAAGAAGAAGGTTGTTACGACTTTATGCGGTACCATGATACTTTTGGTGGGCATGGGTACAGGTGCTTTCGCGAGCTCGAATCTACAAGAAATTAAAGCGTTGTTAAACGGAGATTTAAAAATCAGAGTGAACGGGGAGATTACCCCTCTCAAAGATGGCAATGGCAAAGCGGTACTTCCTATTACTTATAAAGGAACTACATATCTTCCGGTACGATCTGTTTCTGAGCTGTTGGATGTTCCGGTGAAATATGACGGGACAGCCAAAGAGGTGATTATTGGCGAACAGCGGGCAGGCATTCCCGTGAATCAGGAGGATTTTAACACCAGTCTGCATACCAAGGACCCTGCACTGACCAAATACGGCGGCAAGAATTATAAGGAAGTTCTGTACAGCGCACCTAATTCCAATATTAAATATACCGCGCTCAGCCCTAACGGCAAATATCAGAAGCTTGTTCTGCAATTCGCTGCAGTCGGCAAGGAAGTGGAGTCTCTTGAAATTAGGGATAATGACAAGAATGTGCTCCTTAAAAAAGTAGAGAAGATTTCCCCTAATAGTGATCTCCAGACGATTGAGGTAGATATTTCTGGAGTAAAGAACATCGCAATAAATGTGACACAAGCTGTTGACGGCGGGTTCATTATTCCGCTAGATACTTCAATTTACAAGTAAGATTAAGCAGAGAAGCCCACAATGCCCGTATAGGCGTAGTGGGCTTTTTTTTATGTGACAGCACCTTTTATCAATACTTTACTGACATTTACGAATTGTTAGACTCTGTTGAAAATGCTAATTGGTGTCTATTCATCATTAGAGAAAGCTGAATCAGTAGTGGAAAGATACAAGGCACTCCCAGGCTTTAGAGATTACGTTGATAATTTTTATATCAATGAACATGAAGTAGACAAAGATAATTGGACAGAAGGGTTCATTAAAGTATATTTGGACGAGACAAATAAGAAAGAGTAAGTAGCCATAAATCATTGAACTAACGGGTAATGATAGTTGAATGATACACATTGATGAGCAGGTGCTACGGCAGCCTACTTTTTTCATTGAAATGGGGCAGGATAGTTTGAAGCTTGCGTAGAATAATCCTATATAACAAATCCATATTTTGGTTAATTCGATAATGTGAAATGGGGTTGATACAAATGTTTTTAGTAAATTCTCGTGCCATAATTGAAAGAATAGTAAACGGAATATTAGAAATAGTAGTACAGACAAGGGATAAAGCGGGTGAAACGAAAAAAATTGAACTTCCTGGTGGCAGAATTGAGCAATATGAATCATTAACACAAGCTCTAATAAGGGAAGTTAAGGAAGAGACTGGACTGGATGTAGTTGAAATTGAAGGCGAGGATACACGGGTCGATACAACAGGAATCGACCCAGAATTCCAAGTGGAATGTATAAGACCGTTTGGAGCTTATCAAACAATAAAGGGCCCTTTCGATTCAGTTGGAGTTTATTTCCGTTGCAAGGTGCAAGGGGAGTTATTATCTTCAGGTGATGATACTAAGAACCCACGATGGATTTCAGTAGACGAATTAAGACGTTTGATGGATGATGAACCTTTGCAATTTTCTAATGTAGACAGAGCAGGAATAATGTTTTACTTAAAATCACTCAAGTAGACTTGGGTTTATGATTAAGAGCCTGGGAGAAAAGTACCCTGGAGTTGAGCGATTTGAATGTAATTTCTCACAACATAAATGATTGTACAAACGGGGAACAATAGCTTAATTAACTATCAAAAGAATGAGGCTGCCGACATAAACCGGCAGCCTCGTTGAGCTGACGAGTAGTTTAGTTTGAGGATATGATGCACGGAGGATTTAAGAATGGAGCAATAAATTATGTTACCTCTATCGAACAAAGTCACATTGTCTTCCATTGATGGTTCTGCTAAGTTTATACAAGCGACAAGATATCTGGTTCATATTAATTATACTTTTGATATGACAGGAGCAACAAAATTCATATCACATACTTCTCATTTTTACGTGAGATAAGAACAGATTGAGGGTATTGTTTGTTGTATCGACCAAGGAATAATGACAGAACTTCAAGATAATAATTCTGATGGGTATATAAAAATAAGTCTCAAGGAAGATACCACTTTTGTTCACGCACAAATCGGTGGTTCACATGAATAGAGTGTTTACATTGAATTTATAACAGGAGGAAAACTGTACTCAAATTTACCACGGAGCTAAGAGAGCTTCTAAATAATGAGGATATTTACTAAGTTGCATTGTACTAACGGGTAAGTTTAGTTTAATAGCATACAACGATGAGCAGGCGCTGTAGTGACCTGCTCATTTCATTAAACTTACGGACAGTTTAATGGAAATGATTTGTAGAAAAAACCTATAGATGAAAGCGACAAAAGTAGTGTAGGTCGGGAGGATTCTAGATCTCGTACATGCTGCGGGATTTTCTGGCTACCCTCTCTGGCGATTTTCATTCTGGACAATTCTACCGGCAGTTGAATAAAGCGGATGTGACAATTCAACCAACGCTTGATAGAATCACGTTTGCGGAAATGCTATGCTTTATTCGACGGTGCGCACTGTACATTTTTTTTACGGAGGTAATACGATGCTCGACTTACGTAAAATTGGAGCTTATATTTCGAAGCTTCGCAAAGATCAGGATCTGACCCAATTGGAACTTGCCGATCAACTGAATTTAAGTCATCAAGCGGTATCGAAATGGGAACGGGGCGACTCGATACCGGATATCGGAACGCTTCCGCAGCTTGCGAGAATATTCGGAAAAACGGTAGACGACATTATTAATGCAGGAGAAAACGCAGAAAATCGGGAGGACCAGCACCTAGGAACGATCGTTGAGGAGATCGCAGGGAACAGGCCAGAACAAGTTGCAGAGATGGTCAATAACGGAGAGGTGGAGGTGGAAGAACTTGTAGAAGTAGCGCCGTTTGTAAAGGCAAGCGTTCTGCATAAGGTTACTGAACGATTAGACAGCAACGTCTTTACGTTAGACGTGATCATGAGGCTGGCTCCGTTCCTTGGAACAGATACATTGGATGAACTGGTTCGTCAGGCAGAAGAAGGCGAGATTGTGTGGAATGTTATTACCGGACTCGCTCCGTTCGTCAGCAGTGACACATTAAACCGACTGGTAGATAAATCGATTGACGGTTCCTTAGAAGTGCACAATCTTGTTGGAATTGCGCCGTTTCTTGAAAGAGAACAAGTAGATCGATTGGTACAACATGCAGATGAGGGCAGCTTGAGCTGGCATTCCGTTCAAGGGCTGGCACCCTTTATTAGCAGAGATACATTAAGTCGTTTGGTAGACCGGGTTGTAGACGGCACCATCGATGCGAACCGGATCGTAAGCCTCGCACCTTTTCTGGGTAGGGAACAGGTGGATCGGTTGGTACAAGAAGCCGAAGAAGGAAGCCTGAGCTGGAATGCCGTGAATGGACTGGCGCCCTTTATTAGCAGAGAGACATTAAGTCGTTTGGTAGACCAGGTTGTAGACGGAACCATCGATGCGAACCGGATCATAAGCCTAGCACCTTTTCTGGATAGGGAAAATCTCGAGAAGTTGATTGATGGAATATCCAAGTAAAGCAAATCAATTCGAATCAGATATAACGATCAATAATGTATTGCATTTTTTGTCATAATTAATATTCAGGCGTGTTTATCGCAAGTGATGATAACACTACGTTAATAGTTGGGAGGTGTCAACTGACTGAAAGAATTGGGTACATTGGATGGAGATCAAGTTGACTAAAGTCATTTAGCTGAAAATTCCCAGACGAGTCTTTGACGAATAGGCTTAAACTGATCTGTCAAAACACTATAAAGA
>NZ_JBFRDK010000296.1:0-4438 GCF_052113545.1 Paenibacillus sp. TAF43_2 | reverse complement strand
CAACAGGTGCAACCGGGGCAACCGGCGCTACAGGAGCGACGGGAGTAGGAGTGACCGGAGCAACAGGTGCAACCGGCGCTACAGGAGCGACGGGAGTGGGAGTGACAGGAGCAACAGGTGCAACCGGCACGACAGGAGCTACGGGAGTAGGAGTGACCGGAGCAACAGGTGCAACCGGCACGACAGGAGCTACGGGAGTAGGAGTGACCGGAGCAACAGGGGCAACCGGGGCAACCGGGGCAACCGGCGCGACAGGAGCGACGGGAGCAACGGGAATAACAGGGGCGACGGGAGTGGGAGTGACMGGAGCAACAGGGGCCACCGGCGCTACAGGAGCGACGGGAGTGGGAGTAACGGGTRCAACAGGAGCAACCGGCGCTACAGGAGCGACGGGAGTAGGAGTAACGGGTGCAACAGGAGCAACCGGCGCTACAGGAGCTACGGGAGTAGGAGTGACCGGAGCAACTGGGGCGACTGGCACGACAGGAGCTACGGGAGTAGGAGTGACCGGAGCAACCGGGGCAACCGGCGCTACAGGAGCGACGGGAGTGGGAGTGACAGGTGCAACAGGGGCAACCGGCGCTACAGGAGCGACAGGGGTAGGAGTGACAGGTGCAACAGGGGCAACCGGCGCTACAGGAGCGACGGGGGTAGGAGTGACAGGTGCAACAGGGGCAACCGGCGCTACAGGAGCGACGGGAGTAGGAGTAACGGGTGCAACAGGAGCAACCGGCGCTACAGGAGCCACTGGTCCGAACTTTGCTGCTGAAGGATTTTCAGCATTTTTATCTTCTCTTACTTTATCAGCAACGGGTCAGCTTATTAACTGGTCTGTAGCGAATCCTTATTATGGAAATGCGAATTTCAATGCCGCAACAGGCAATTACACGATACCGGTCACTGGTAGATATTCTATTTTAGCAACAGTAAATTATATAACCACTGCAGCTATTGGCATAAGCCTCGGAGCTGGAATAAACCCCTTTTTTCTAGTTCAAAGAACAGCGCCTACAACAACAAGTCTTGTTACGGGATTATTACCTATTTTAAATGTTAATATTGCATTGCTTCTAACCTTAAGAGCTGTACTCGGTAACGGAACAGTAACCTTGGCAGGTGAGGTTACGCTCACTGCTGGTGATGTTGTTGGGCTTTACTATAATGCGAACGGTCTGACAATCTCGCTTAATATAGGTGGCGGATCTACAAATGGTGTAGTTTGGTCCATGCATGAACTTACGTAATAATCAATCATGCATTTCGTTTCGTTAATGGAGGTTAAATCTACTAGGCATATGACTTCTTTTGGAATAAATTCAGATAATGTATAACCATGTGCCGGAAAGATACATTTAATATAAGTATGAATTGGAATATGCTTTTTTTGAAAGAGGGGGGAATATGCTGAAAAGGAGATTCTGTTCAAAGACAAAGCCCTTATTTGAATCAATGAATGTTCTCATGGTGAAACCCTCTTTTATTCAAATAAATAAGCAAAAATCAAAATATATAATAAAGAAAAAATGCTGTAAAAAAAGAGCCCGAAGGAAGAGATGTTTCCCGATATTTCCGTGTCCTCCTAAGCGATGTCACAGGCCAAGACCGAGACCATGTCCAAGGCCTAGGCCGTGTCCTTGCCCGGATTCACCTTGCGTTGATCCTGCGACTATGCTGGTCGAAAAAGAATGCTGTGGAAATATATTACTTCAAGGTAATCTAACGGGACTTCAAATATGGGAAACAGATATTGAAGCAAAAGTTAAGTTGGCGCAAATTACTATATACTCGAGTCCATCGAGCACAGATCCTTTGGAAGTAGAAATTGTTGGTACAGAAACTAAACTAATGATTGTACCACCTGGTAATACAGTTAATTTTATTGGTGAAGGCATTAAATCTGTAAAGGTTTCTGCAAAAGGTAATGAGTTACTTTATATTGAAGGAAAATATGTAATTTCAACTACGATTGGTCTGCATTCAAACCCCATTCCATTAAATGAACAATAATAAAGGGTGGTTCTTCAATAAATGAAGAACCACCCTTTATTATTAAGTTATAAGATTAAAGACTATAACGGACAGTAATACAAAACTCCCCTTGTGCTGCTGCCGTCGTAGTTAAGGAAATGGTATTAAATCGTGCTACCGTAAATGATGCACTGCCTCCAACAGGAATAACTATGGTTTGAATAGCTGCTACGATTCCTGTTCTGAAGAAGTTTACTGTTAATGGTGCTGTACCGGTTTCGTACGAAACATACCCTGTACCGGTAATGATTTGCGAAATGTTGTCCGTATATAAAGTTTGGGTACCAGCTGCAGCCAACTGCCAATTCAAGCACACTTTATCTTGCACAATGATTTTTTCTGAGCAGCAACTAAGTGTAGAATTTGTTTCACACATATTCCTTTATCCCTCCACTCGTTTATTTTATTGGACAGGGTAACGGGTAGTTATGCAGAATTCACCTTGATAAGTACCTGGTGATGCTGCGGGAAGCGTTATTTGAATGGCACTAAAGCGCCTATACGTAAAAGCAAGACTAGTTCCTGGAGAGAGTGAAAAAGGAGCAGCATTAATCGGAGTTCCTGTGCTGTCAAGAAAATCAAATGTGATAGCAGCTGGACCGATGTCATATTGCAAATATCCGGTACCCACAATATTTTGGTTAATGTTATTTGTGAAGACGACAACTAGGACATCAGCAGCGACAACGGTGCCACTCCATGGTGTACATACTTTATCTTGCACAAAGTTTTTATCRGCACAACAAGTTAAAGCAGTTGCAGAATTATTACAACCCATATCTAAATCCCTCCTAATTATAATTTCTAACTATCTAATGCAGGCATTAACCTGCCCGCTTGGACATCTGCCTGAGGTGAGAAATATCTTTTAAATATGGCGACATACGATAATGCAATTTCTATGGGTAGTAGACTAGAGAGAGGAAGTAGAACCATACAAGATGAAGAGCGAAGGGATTTATCATTGGAGCAGCATAATTAGAGCCTAGCATTTTTCAGAAGAATGCAGGAGCATCCGATAATGCCAACTTACTTTTGCATATACTGATGTTGCAATGCCTTGCTTTTTACTTTATGTAAAAGAAGGGGGTCCAAAACCCTTGAAAAACAAAAAAAAGCCCAATCATAACAAGCTTTCATTTGGTTTTTCATGATTATTATCTTTAATGAATATTAAGTATAAACTTTTTTAAATAACTAGTTTTTTCCCTAATCTTGTGACCAGTTTGTGAGTTTGGTGAGTCGAATTGTGATTGTGAAAACTATATGTAGCTGGCTTTCCTTGACTGAGGGGAGTCTTTTATTGATTCATTTTGATTCGACATAGTTTGCGACAAATTATTATTAAATCATTTAATTTTTAGGAAGATAGGAAGGTATAGTTAAATGGTTGTTTTATGGGGAGGAGAAATGTTTAGAATGATGTAAATACATTTAAAGAGTGGCTGAGGAACTTGAGTGAAGGTGACGATGTTGTAGTCATAGGAGGCCATAGGACGGCTTCATACACAATCACCAAAGTAAAGAAAATAACTCCCAAAGGGAAGATACGTACAGAGTATGGAGACTTAATGTATGATGAGAATGGGAGAGTAACGGGTGGCAGTTGGAATAAAACTTCACTATCGCCAGATACCTCTGAAATAAGAGAGGAAATTTGGAGAGGTAATATAATAAAAAAACTTTCTGGAACGGATTTTTCAACACTTTCATCGGAACAGCTGAAAGAGATATATGATATTACATAGGCAACGAAAGAATAGTTTTATCATCAGAAAGGGGCGCCAATTGTGAAATTTATTGAAGATGCTGAAAGAGAAGAAGCACTTGAAATGAAACCAGATTTCAAACGTGGTCATGTTTGGACTGACAATCGACAGATACTAACAATCGAACGCAGTATGACTTAGATTCCACTGAGTAAGGCTTCATTAATTAAGTAAGGAGTGTGCACATAATGAGCTTGTTTTCGAGAAAACCAAAAGAACCGAAAGACAATCCTTATGAAGTAATTCCATCAGAAAATGCAACTAAAATTCAAGTAGTGAACCGTGCTATATTGGATATCAATTAGATGGGCAAGAATTGTGGTAATTAACTGGTGTCTCTTTTTCGACTGAAGTATCTTCGTTAGAAGTCCGTAAATACAAATACCATTTAGCAGGACATTTGCATCATGCCATATTGCCGATTAGTAGGCTGCTATAAGTTTAATTTTCTTTTTTGAAGAGGTAAAGTACAGGAGTACCTGACGTATAAGTATAAGGATAGTAAGTATCCGTTTTGTTGTGATTAGTTTGATTAGAAAGGCAAGAAAAGGTTAATTTCAAAGGGAGAGGTTCGAGATGAAAAAAGAAGAAGTTTGTCCCGAATGTGGAGGAACCAACTTTGGGAAAGGCAAGTCGCACGG
>NZ_JBFRDK010000295.1:0-4518 GCF_052113545.1 Paenibacillus sp. TAF43_2 | reverse complement strand
CTCCAAGCACGAAAAAATCGCGTTTGGAGCGGCTTTTGATTTATTCACATACCGTTTATTGTTTATTTGTTCCTAAACAAGACGGAATAATATGTTCAAATATAAGGCGTCTTGACCATATTGCCTCATTTCGTTTCGTTATTTGTTTTCGAACGACGATCACAAGCTCATGCTCTGGCGCGATGAGCAAATATTGACCGCCATGGCCAAAAGCAAAATAACAATCGCATTGGCCGTTGTGACTCTCCGGCGAGTACCACCAGTGATAGCCATAGCCGCCATAGATCGGCGGTTCATACTGCATCAATCCGCGATGATGGAGCTGCGTCGATTCTGCTATCCATGAAGCTGACAGCAGCTGCTCGTTGTCAAACTGTCCACTGCCTACAAATAAACTGCCTATCTTCGCAAGATCTCTGCCATACAGTTGAAGTCCGGTTCCGCCTTCATTAATACCTGCCCGTTCCATCCATCTCGCACTGCGAAAGCCAAGCGGACCAAACAAATAATCTTTGGCAAACGAAAGAGCAGGCATCCCAGTCGCTGAAGTCAATATCGCAGACAACAGATGGGATCCACCCGAGTTATAAGCAAAAGCTGTTCCAGGCTCAGAAATCAGCGGCTGATTGAATACGAATTTTATGGGATCTTTCGCTGCTTTCAAGGCTTTATATGGCTTGTCAAAGTCAGGCCAATCAAACCCAGGCGTCATGGTCAGCAAATGCTTGATTGAGATTTGGCTGAGCGCTTCGCTTATTTCCTGCGGATGGTCCAAATAATTCGTAATGGGCTCGTCCACACTCTTAAGAAAATGTTTATCAATCGCGATTCCAATCAACGCGGATAAGACGCTTTTTGTACAAGAATAGAGCGGACCGATTGAATCCTGTCCGCTCTCATACCATTCGCCAAGCAGCTTTTGTCCTTGAAGCACGATAACAGATTTCATTTTCCATTCGGTTAACAGGTTGTTACTTGCTTCCAAATCTACAGGATTCATCTGTTTAATCGACCTTTCTAAGAAGCATTTCTTTGCTGCTGTTCAGGCTGCTTAATCTTAGGCATGCCAATGGATACAAATACAACAAAAACAGATAATACCGCTACCCATATAAATATCGTATGCAAGCTTCCTGCAAGAACCGTTGCTTCAATTCGATCAGCTTGACCGGTATGAAGCAGCAAACCAAACACAGTAATCCCAATTGTCTGGCCGAGTGTACGAATGAAATTGTTGCTGGCCACAGCAGATCCACGAAGCTCCCAGCCGACAGCTGAAGATACAGCTACCGTTATGGATGTAAGAGAAAGGCCAAACGAAAGTCCTGCCAAAAACGTATAAATGATAAATAATACAATGGATGTAGAAGCTGTCATAAAAGCGAAACCAATGCTGCTGACGAACAAGAAGCAAGAGCCCGCGACACTAATGAAGCGCAATCCTTTTTTGGCTATCCAGTTTCCTGCTAATATTGAGCCCAGCGGCCATGCTACGGATAGTGGAATCATGGCAAGTCCAGAATAGGTAGCCGGTTTGCCGTATACGCCTTGTATCCATAAAGGCAAATAAAATATTATGACGACATTGATCACACACAATAAGAAACTGCTAAGATTCGCCATGCTAATAATCGGATTCCGAAATAGCTGGAATGGAATGATCGGTTCTGGAGAACGTTTTTCGATACGAGCAAAAATGACGAAAAATAGTACTGCTATACCGAATAATACGCTAATCGTTAGTTTTCCGCCGTTGCCACCATCGGCATCGCGAATTAGCGTCATCGCATACAAGAAGCTGAACATAGCGATCGTAAAGGTAATGATGCCAGGATAATCGATATGTCTCTTTTTCTTCTCCAATGTCTCCCGCAGTGAAGTGGAGAGCAAATAAATAGCAACGATTCCAAACGGCAAATTCATATAGAAGATGGCCCGCCAGGATATGTAATCGACCAACAGACCGCCAAACAATGGGCCTGAAATACCCGCTATTCCCCATATGCTTGACATCCAGCCCTGTACCTTCGCACGCTGTTCATAGGGATATAAATCACCAATGATCGTATAAGGTATCGTCGTGAGCGCACCTGCTCCGAGTCCTTGCAAAGCACGAAACATAATAAGCTGATTCATTGATTGCGCTACACCAGATAGCATGGAGCCGGCAAGAAAAATCAATGCCCCGATAATAAAAATTTTCTTTCGACCGTAAAGATCAGATAGTTTGCCGTAAACAGGCGTAGTAATAACAGTTGCGAGCAAATAGATCGAAATAATCCAGCTGTACTGCTGGATTCCTTGAAGTTCTCCCGTAATGCTAGGCATGGCTGTACTAACGATCGTCCCCTCGATGGCAGCAAGAAATGTGGCGACGAATAATGCAATGGTTACTTTTTTCCGAGTCTGATTAGCGTTCATTGTTCATCCTTTCTGTGAATAACATTATAAATAAAAAAGTATTCACACGACCTTTCTATTATGGTCGCTCGAAGCATGAAATATCAACGTATTTATTTCAATCAAGACGTTCGCGATAAACGAATCTCCTTCTTTTGCATGCATAATTTAGTACAAACCCGCAATATATATTGTGATCGATCAACTTCAGCTGTACGCCAAAATTCATGATCGCCAAAAAGCTGACATAAAGCCTGTTCAGCTGTTTTATATGAAGCATGTTCTTCTATTAAGATTGTGACGCATACCGTAAAACATAGCGATTCATATCGCCGTAACGCATCCACCTTTTTTTGGAAATCCAGCATGAGAATAGTCGCCCCTTCATACACATAAAACCTATTCCCTATTGTAACTGTTCCTGAAAAGCAATTAGTTACGAAATGGTTAAATTTGAATCCTTTCCTCTCACCAATCGTATGTATGGTATCCTTTCGGATTCGGATATGTTAACATGTTTGAAGTGGAATAATAAAAATTCTATTTTTTGGTAGGTTAGGATGTTGCCGAGTGTATGATTTATTATTGAACATAATAGATGATTTTGGTTATTTCGCTTTATTCCTCGTTTTATGTCTCGGCTTAATCGGATTGCCTATACCTAATGAAGCAGTCGTGATGACTGGCGGAGCCTTAGCGGAATCCGGTGTGTTATCGCCAATACCCGCTTTTATTATGACATGTCTTGGTATTTGCTCCGCGATGACCTTTGGATACAGCATCGGTAGATTTGCAGGAAGCAAGTTGTCCAACTGGTTCAGCCAGAAGAAAAACATAAGTAAATTTGTCGCTAAATCCGAACAGTTAAGTGAAAAGTACGGCGGCTACGCCATCAGCCTTAGCCTTTGCCTTCCTTTTTTAAGACATGTCACGCCTTATGTTATGGGGATGAATCGCATGCCTTACAAAAGATTCGCAATCTTCGCTTACCCATCCGCATTTGTATGGACACTCATCTACTTTATTATCGGTACGTTCGTAGGAGATCAAGTACAAGACCTCTCTGATCATATTTACAAATACTTAATATGGGTCATTTATGCCATCATTGTCATCGTTGTTGGTTTTATCATTTATAAATATTATAAAAGCAAACAACAAAAGGATCATATCGAACGGCCAATGTAGCCGTTAGTGATTTAAGAACCATCGCAAGCCGCGGTGGTTCTTTTCTATTCCTAGCTTAATGCCTGAAAATTAGATATTGCAAGATAACTGGCGAATTCACTGGATGTAATCGCTTTCTCAAGACATTGAGTCCCGTTGTTTTCACTTTATTTGTTGTATAATAACGAACAGTGTGCAACGGCCCCGACTTTTCTGCGAGAGGAAAGTCAATCAATGTCCTTGTTATGTTCTTGGTGTCAGTAAAATTAGACAAATGACTGCAATTTGGGAGGTTTATTTGCTTTGCTTGAACAACTAAAAAAATCATGGTTTTCAAATGTACGTGGTGATATTTTGGCGGGCATTACAGTGGCGTTGGCGCTCATACCGGAGTCTATCTCTTTTTCTTTAATGGTAGGTGTTGGGCCAATGGTTGGATTGTACGCCTCCTTCTGCATCGCTGTCATTATTTCCATTGTTGGCGGCAGGCCCGGAATGATTTCCGCTGCGACAGGAGCGATGGCGTTACTGATGGTCTCTCTAGTTAAAGATCATGGCATCGAGTATTTGTTCGCTGCTACAATTTTGGCGGGTGTATTGCAGTATATTATGGGCGTGCTCAAGCTAGGGCAGCTTATTCAATTCATTCCGCAATCCGTCATGCTCGGCTTTGTCAATGCATTAGGCATCCTCATCTTCACTACCCAGCTTGTTCATTTTGTGGGTGCTACTTGGATTATGTATGCTCTTGTTGCATTAACATTAGTCATTATCTATACACTGCCTAAATTCACAAAGGTTATACCTTCACCGCTGGCGGCAATCATTATCGTTTCCATTGTAGCCGTTGCCATTGGCGCGGATCTCAAAACCGTTGGCGACAGAGGTTTAATCGAAAGTACATTGCCGCTGTTCCATATTCCGGATACGTTATTTTCGCTTCATACGTTG
>NZ_JBFRDK010000294.1:0-4541 GCF_052113545.1 Paenibacillus sp. TAF43_2 | reverse complement strand
GGTTACCCACGTGTTACTCACCCGTCCGCCGCTAACCGGCGTTTTCCGAAGAAAACGCTAGTCCGCTCGACTTGCATGTATTAGGCACGCCGCCAGCGTTCGTCCTGAGCCAGGATCAAACTCTCCAAATTGGTGTTTGACTTGCTCATAACTTTTATCGCTATATTTGCTCATCCCGAAGGATTTGCAAGGCAGTTATTACTCGTTGTTCAGTTTTCAAAGAGCAATCTTTTATTTCGTTTGTTTCTCTCGCCGTCCGCGTGTATCTCTCGGCCGGAATTAGAATATACCATGCATGCATATATGATTGCAAGTCTTTTTTGAAATTATTTTATTATATTTATGATTTCACTATATAAATGCCATTTAATACGTCTATAACGCCTGTAAAACACTACATCTAAGCGTTTTAATATTTAATTTCGTTAATATAAATGAACAAACATATTATTAGTTATTTATTTTCGAGCTCAATGTTAGCCTAGTTAACTATGTGTAATTAACAAATGGATTTCAAATACGATTGCTTTTTAAAATGAATTATAACTGTGCAAAGTCCTTAAATTTAAAAAGCCATTAGTAGTTCCTCTTTATCTATTAAGATCACCTACGTAACCTGTTCTTTATTTACAATCAGAATTAATCCTTGCYTTGCATCCTCCACGAATGTTCATTCTATTCTAGGCCAAGACGATCCGTTTTCAACATTCACAATAGTTGCTGAACTATCCAGCATAAGCATCTCCCCGACCTATTCGTATGTGTAGGAAATAAAATGAACCTATCACGCCTATGAAAGGATAGGGTTTCAATTTGAAACAAATCAAAATTAGTATAGTAGAAAACTACTCCCACTAATTACAGATAGCCTATTTCGGCGTGCTTATATCACCACCACAACAAACATGTCTCGCTACAAAATAGCGTATCTTAATAATCTAGGAGGCGTCCATTATCATGCCATTGACCGTACATTTTATTATCCTTAGTGTTTGCAATGAATTTGTCTAATCTACTATTAAATAATTCCGGCTGGTTTTTATTACTTTGTATCGTGTCGATCCGAACTCTTTTATAAAGAGCTGGAAATGCCAAAAAATTCTCAAATACCTGTCTCTCCTCTTTGAGCCTTTGCTCTATATCCTTATCTATTTTAAAAGAATCGTAATCCATATCGGGAAGTACCTTTCTTCCTTCATCTCTCATTAACCCCAACTTTTCAAGGCGGCGGACACGTTCTTTATTCAATTCAGTCCATGAACTCTTTTTGCTTCTAGGCGATAGTCTCTGCGCCATTTGAGCTTCGGCTATTTTCTTTTTCACTCCATCTATCCATCCAAAGCACAAAGATTCTTCGACTGCGTCCAAATACAGCAGCGTATCTGGGTTTGGCGTCATGCTAACTGCTACCCAGCAAGATTTTTTAATATTTCCATTTTCCTGCAGCCAAATCCTCAAATCTTCTCTCGATTTTACTGTAATTAGATTTTCAATTTCCATAGATAAAATTCAAGCTCCTTCTAATTTATAGTGTGAAATTAAATTCAGTATACAACCTATGACCCAAGTCGAACTTGATACTATCTAAGGGTAAAATGATACTTATCTCAACAAGCAATGGTGACTTATTTCTTCCATAAAATCGAAGTAAAAAAGTCGACTCTCCTATTTTTAGAAGTATCGACCTTTTTAGTATAATTTGATTTAATTCGAAACAATATCCATTGTACTCACCAAATTTTCAAAACAATGTTCCAGTGATTAAACGGATTCCGCAGCTTCCTGATACCAAAAAAATGCATAGTCGTTCATGACGGATACGTGGCCTAGTTGACGCAGCATTGTAGATATATTTCCTCTGTGGTAGGTCCCATGATTGGCCACTTGCAGTACAATTTCCGATAAGCGTGTTTGGCGAATTCCGGCAAATGGGTTATCAAGCAAAACGGTTTGCTCCAAATCAGCTTCGCTTTGGAACCATTCTCTGTATTGTTCCGATAACTGCGCGAAGTTTTTTTCGTATTCATCTACAGAATGCAGGATACTCACATTTAGCGACATACATTCTTGAAATGCCTCTCGCATACCAGTGCCTGTTAAAACCTTGTACCACATCGTATCCACTGCATAGATATGACTAAGGGCATGGGCAAGGGTAGGAAATGAGCTGTTTACTTCTTGACTTAGCACAGAGGCCGGGAGTTCTTTGATTCTCCCCATGATCGTTTGGTTGGCCCATGTGTGGTATTGAAACATTTCTACTGGATAATTGGACATTTGTTAATTCTCCTTTTGATTTCTAATAAATTGATTTTGGTTCTGTAGTTATAATAATAAAAGAAGTATGACAACAGACTGTCATACTTCTTCATAAAGTTTGAGTGTATTTTGAAGCTGTTCTTTTAAAATCCTTCGCAGTGCATAAGGTTCGAGCACCTCGGCGCCACTGCCAAAGCTCAGAAGAATGGACCATAGCCATCTTGCTTCTAGTGGTTTATAAACTGGAATTCGTATCGTTGCATTTCCATCGGCATGAAATTGCATATCCGCTTGGTGAAACTGATCCATAGCTATCGCTAAAGCCTCCGGTCCCACTTGAATCACAACATCTTTCAAAAGATCGCACCATTCCTTGTTTGTGAAAGTAAGCTCTTTCGACACTAAGTGATGCTGCTGAAAGTCTTCCTGCGTCAACACTAAGTTCATTATTCGTGATAATCGGAACTCCCGATAGTCACAACGCGTTCGACAAAAGCCATAAACGTACCAATTGCCATATTTGAAATGAAGCTGTATGGGTTCCATATCACGGGAAGTACGATCATTATTTGCATTAATATAATCAAAACGGACGATTTTTCGCTCCGTAATGCCCGTACGTAAATGTTGAAGCGCGTCCGGCCCTGACCGGCGGGTTTCTAAGTCGACAGATACAGTGGGGATCTGTTGCTCGGGTCCGATTGTTTGTAGTCGTTCAATGGTACCCTGAGCACGCTCATCTTTAAACACGCTGGAGAGGCTGCTGAGCACGGTGATCAGGGAATCCACATCGTAAGAACCGAGTAAGCTTTTATCCATTTTGTATCCGTCCATTATGCCGTATCCGCCATTCATTCCCTGATACGATATGACAGGGAAGCCCGCAGCGCAGATCACATCGATATCCCGATAAATAGTTCTTTGGGAAACTTGATACTCTTCAGCCAGCATAGAAGCAGACAAAACTTCGTTATTCAGGAGCTTGTAGATTATGGAGATCAATCGCTCCAATTTCATATTTATCCCCGCCCGTTAATCGATATCGTATTATGCTTAATATTATATCACAGATTTTTTATTACTAATTTTTAGGGATAACCTGCTTGATGTATCGTAGATACATGAATTGGATTGAACGATCGGGGTATTTAGATTGGCATAAAACCGTAGAACCCACGTTAGAAAGCATCTCCTATCGAACCTAGACGTGCAGTCATAATGGAAGGAGTTCTCTTGAAGAACAAACATCACTACTGTAAACGCACCGATGTCTAGCTGGTCGTGTGTGCGCCAGAGGCACCGAGACTAGCACATTTTAAATAGTGTTATAGTCAAAAAAAGCTACTAGCATTCATTCGAACATCTACCCTATATTATTGAATGAATTTCCGCAACATTACGATCTGACATATTAGTAATACCTAGACAAACAGCTGTCTAAGCGTTCGCCTTTTCAATGAGTTCACTTGCAGTCGAATCACAGTACAATTATAGAGCAGCCCTCTTCTTTTTTAAGGCGTGTCTATTTGGCTCTTAACATCCCGTACCTTCGTCTCTTCTTAGATTCCAGATATTAGAATGATAATACTTGTCTGCAGAGGGTTAAAAAGCTTGGGGGAGGCGTAGAGGAATTTTTTACGTAATCGCAGTGATAACAATGTAGCCTTTATTTTGTTTTACCAATATGAGATTACCAATTTGATCAATATTACTCAAAAACATCTCATTTGAGTATCATTTCCTACTTTTAAACAACAAAAGAAGCCTTGCTAAGCAAGACTTCTTTGCCGTACTATGATGCGCGTAGAGGGACTTGAACCCCCACGGTTGCCCGCTAGATCCTAAGTCTAGTGCGTCTGCCAATTCCGCCATACGCGCGCATCCGAGATTAAAAAATGGTGAGTCATGTAGGATTCGAACCTACGACACCCTGATTAAAAGTCAGGTGCTCTACCAACTGAGCTAATGACTCATACTATGGTGGAGGATGACGGGATCGAACCGCCGACCCTCTGCTTGTAAGGCAGATGCTCTCCCAGCTGAGCTAATCCTCCATGGAAACACTAAAACCCACTGCGAGTGGGAGTCTTGCTTCATTGTGCGTTTTGCACATTGAAAACTGGATACGAAAGATAGGCTTGCTGAAGCCTTTATGCTGCTGTCTACCGGATGTATGGGTCACAGTAAACGTGTTTAGGATAAGCCCTCGACCGATTAGTATTCGTCAGCTACACACATTGCTGTGCTTCCACCCCGAACCTATCAACCTCGTCGTCTTCAAG
>NZ_JBFRDK010000293.1:0-4560 GCF_052113545.1 Paenibacillus sp. TAF43_2 | reverse complement strand
CTCCTGTACTGCTACCAATACTCCCGTTCAAAGCGAGCTATTCCTCAGCGAGCTTGATGCTTATGGGACAGCCCCATTCAGCTTCTTCCTATTTTTTAGCTGCCGCCCAAGCGTCCAGCTGTTTTTGTTTCTCGGCGATAATTTTGTCTATTCCCGCTGCTTTCAGCTGTTTATTGAATTCAGGCAACTTCGCAACAGGATCGACCGTTCCGGTCTCCAGTGCAATTTTGTACTGGTTTTGCACATTCGTTACTGCCGCAATTTCTGTTTTGACGGCATCTGCATTAAAAGTAAAGCCAAGCGCTTTTGATTTCACGGCATTTCTATTAAACTCAGCCAGCTGATTCCAAAGCTCTGGATCATCGCCATTCCAAATGTGTGAAAGCGATTGGTTGCCAAACATCCAGCCCATTTGCAGGTTGTAGCCTGAGTTTGTTGCATCCACGCCTTGCGGGTAATCAATGACATTGTCGGAAACCTTCACGTAATGCTTGTTCTCAATCCCGTAATCCAGCAAGTTGATGAAGTCTTTATCGGTATACATCATATTCAGCAGCATCATCGCTCTCTCAGGGTCCTTCGAGTTTCTTGCGATACTCCACATAATGGAAGTAATATTATACGTCGCTGTTGCTGCAGGGCGGAAATGTACCGATACCATCTCTTTGCCTGTAGATCTTGATTCCTGCGTCTCAATACCCGGCTTCATATGGGATATGAACGAGAATGCCTTGCCCGATTTAACTAAGTTGTATTGCGTCTCAGTGCTTGTAGCTGCATCCTTGGCAATATAACCTGCTTGATTCCATCTTCTCACTGTATTCAGCATTTCGGCATATTCCGGCGTCTCATACATATTCACGACCTTCAGGTCGTTGTCATAGCCTGGAAGCACGCCAAAGCCTTCGCCCAAGTTATCAAAGTAGCTGAGAACAAAAATATCGAGAATAGATGTTCCATACTTAACTGTCGGAATCATATCCGGTTCATTATCTTTAATTGTTTTGAATACAGCGTCCAAATCATCCAAAGATTTAATCGCGGCAGTATCAATGTTATATTTTTCAACCAAATCCTTGCGCATCGTGATGCCATAATCTGCTGCCAAATCCCTGATACTTGGTACTGCATATATTTTTCCATCGATTCTCGTCGCATTCAAGAACGCAGTATCAAGGGAGTCTAGCGCTTCCGTAACCCCTTGTCCATTCTCAGCCAAGTATCCATCAAGCTCAAGAAGCTGCCCTTTAGCTACGTCTTGGCTGTAGGTTCCAAGTCCGCTTACGATCAAATCCACCTGTTCATTACCCGACATCATTAGCGTCTTCTGCTGAGCCCATGCGCCAAAGCCGATAGGTACCAGCTTTACCGTCGCATTGATTTTTGCTTTCGTCATTTTGTTGATTTCATCCTGCACCAGCTTTAAATCCTTTGGCTCGCCCCCGACCGGAAATACCATAACTAGCTCAACAGGCTTAAGCTCCCCGCTGCTGTTGCCGCTTTTTCCTTCTGCTGTTTTCCCGTCGTTGCCCGCGTTAGTGCCCTTGTTGTCTCCATTGCCGCATGCACTGATCACCATTGCGAAAGCTAGTACGATTAAGAGAAGCGTTTTTGCCACAAACTTGTTTTTTCTCATTGCTGTGACCTCCCTATTTTTATTTGTGATCCGATTCTATCTATAAATGCATGATCCATGCCGTTATAGCGTCTATGAAAGATTTAYCCTTTAACAGCACCAATCGTCAGACCTTTAACAAAATACTTTTGGAAAAACGGATAGGCGATCAACAGTGGAATGACCCCAATTGCGGCCATTGCCATCCGCATTGGAGCAAGCGGAATATTCGCTCCAATATCTGCATTACGGCTGCCTGCCTGCGTAGAAGATTGTAAAAACTGTACGTCCAGCAATATTCGATTGAGAAGGTTTTGAAGGCTATAATAATGACTATCTGTAAGATAGATTAAGCCATTAAACCAGTCATTCCAATATAAAATGGTGTAAAATAATCCTACTGTAGCAAGCACCGGCGTCGATAGCGGCAATACGATCCGGTAAAATATTTTCCATTCCCTTGCCCCGTCGATATAGGCGGATTCAATAATCGCTGTCGGAATCGAGCTTGCAAAAAAGGTTCTCATCAATATGATAAAAAATCCGTTCATCAAAAGGCCCGGTATGATTAAGGCCAGCATCGTATTTTTTAAATCAAAATAGTTGGTGTAAAGCAAGTACGTCGGTACAAGGCCTCCGTTAAACAGCATCGTAAAAAATACATAAAATGCGAGCGTGTTGCGAAACGGCATTTCTAGACGCGAAAGCGGATAAGCGACCATCGCAGTAAGCGTAAGTCCAAGCGTCGTACCAATTATAGTCGTTAAAACCGTAATGCTGTATGCCCTTATAATGTCAGAAGAGCTGTTCCACAAATAGTGGTATGCGGAGAAGCTGATTTTATCTGGGAAAAAAGCATAACCGCTGCGAACGAGCTCCATATCATCGGTAAGGGAAGCGGAGAACAGCAGCCAGAAAGGCATGATGCAGAAAAAAGTGAACACTAGCATAACGATGTTAATGATCCATTGATAGAGCTTCCCCGATGCTTGCATAATACATCTCCCTTTCTAAAACAACGCGTTGTCTTTGTTGTATTTTCGTACGACCGCATTCGATAAAATGACCAAAATGAATCCGACCAATGCTTGGTACAAACCTGCGGCCGAGGACATCCCGATGTCGCCGAGGTTAATCAATGCTCGATAAACATAGGTATCAATCGTATTCGTAACTGGCATCAGCGCGCCTGTGTTAAGCGGAACTTGGAAGAATAAGCCGAAATCGGAGTAGAATATACGTCCAATGGCGAGCAAGGTCATAATCGTAATAACCGGCGATACGAGCGGAAGCGTAATCTTCGTAATTTGCTGCCACCGGTTAGCTCCGTCGATCGTTGCTGCCTCGTAATACTCATTATCAATGCCGATGATTGCTGCCAAATAAATGATGCACAAATTGCCTACGCCTTTCCACACGCTTACGAGCGTTAAAATCCATGGCCAATACTTGGTCTCACTGTACCAAGAGATAGGATCAAGCCCCATCATCGGAAGCAAGGTTTTGTTCATGAATCCGTTCTCAACATCGAGGAATCCGAGCACCAGATAGCCGACAATAACCATCGAGATTAGAAAGGGAAGCAGGATCAGCGTTTGATACAGCCTTGATAAGAAACGTTTGCGAATTTCATTAAGCATTATCGCAAGCGCTAATGCAATCCCCGTATTCAACAGGATAAAGGTAATATTATAAAGCAGCGTATTTCTTGTAATGATGTAAGCGTCCGTTGTTTTGAACAAATACTCAAAGTTTTTAAAGCCAATCCAATCGCTGCCCATAATTCCTTTGGCAAAATTGATGTCCTTAAATGCGATCACGATTCCGAACATCGGCAAATAGTTGTTAATCAGCAGGTACAAAAGGCCGGGCAGCGCCATCAGCACGAGGGCACGGTATTTCTTAACCTTTCTCATCTCCGATGCGAATGCTGCTTTCTTCTTCGTCTTCAATGAGACCTGCTTCATATTGGAGGGTGACGTCTCAGGATTTGCTTGCACGGGTCTCAACCACCTTTGGCTTCGTTTAATATGTTGCTTAACTAATAGTAGCGCAAACAAAATAGAGCCACTACTAATAATCCGACATCCGACTTTCGAGTTTCCGACATCCTAAACGGGAAAAGAAAAATGCCGTCAGAGGGTCTCTAATCCTCTAACGGCATCGTTTATTTGGACGGACAGCCTTTGCGATAATACTGGGGTGTCATCGATACTTCTTTTTTAAACAAAGTAGAAAAATACGAAAAATTCGAGAAGCCAACCGCAAGTGCGACGTTGCTGATCGTAGTATCGGTTCTTGCGAGCAGCTCCTTTGCAAGATTGATTCTTTCTTTCAAAATATAATCGGATATCGAGAGCCCCGTCTCTTTCTTAAACAGTTTAACGATGTAATCTGGGCTTAACCCAATATAATCGGCAATATATTGTCTGGACAGCTCCTCATCGATGTGAAGCGCAATGTAGCGCTTGATCTTCTCGACCACAGTCTCCGTCGAATCCAGCTTTTCCATATGGACGAGCGCCTTCTCAAGCACATCCCGCACCCAATTCTGAAGGTTCGTCACGCTTCGTGTCGCTGACAAAATACGCTCTGGCGTCAAATGGTCCGAAAAAATTTCATCCGCGCGCAGCCCCTGCTCATGCAGCGTATGCAGAACCATTTGCAGAAAGCTTTGATAAAATTGCTGCAGCCTTTTGGCTCCTAAGCACTCAATTCGTTTCCATGAATCCAAAAACTGCTGCGATTCATCGAGTACCTTTTTCTTATTTCCTTGCTTAATGAGCTCCGACCATACATTCATGGGCGGCATTGGAATCTGCGATTCCTTCTTTATTGGATCATCGATGAACATCACACAGTCTGCCATATTAACTTGATCCTTTTTAAAAGCGATCAAGCCTTCCACCATATCCTTAAAAGCGATCAAGCCTTCCACCATATCC
>NZ_JBFRDK010000292.1:0-4569 GCF_052113545.1 Paenibacillus sp. TAF43_2 | reverse complement strand
GGTTATCAATTGATGAGAATAAAATTGTTATTTCAGCATTTGGACATATACATGAAACCAAACGTATTTTACCAATTTTGAAAGCATACAAGAATATTTCAGAGTTTAATGATCAAACTATACTTTATTTAGTTGGGAAACCTTCTCCGAGTATTAAAAATGAGGTAGAACGATATATTCAAGACAATAATCTTTCAAATAAGGTGATTATCACAGGTTATACAAATTTAGATGAATTTGAAGATTATATTGATATTACTGATATTTGCTTGAATTTAAGGTACCCATATAATGGTGAGACTTCTGGTAGTCTTATGAGAATACTTTCTAAAGGTAAGTGTTCAATAGTAAATGATTTGGGTAGTTTTTCTGAAGTTCCAGATGAATGTTGTGTAAAGTTAAAATCACCTGAAATGCTTACAGAGTTAGATGAGATTGAAATGATTACTGAAAAGTTAAAAGAGTTGGTTTACAACCCTGAATTAATACTATCAATAGGAACTAATGCTAGAGCATATGCGGTTAATGAATTAGACATTAAAATGATAGCAGAAAGGTATAAAGAATTTATAAATGATGCCCAGCCATCTGTTATAACTGAAATTATGCTACATAAAGTCGTTGAGTATATTAGAAGTAACCTTGGGGCTAATATTGATGAAAAAGAAATATATAAATTATCAGACACATTAGCTCTTCTAAAGTGAAAATAGTTCAATTTGCATTGGAAGCTATTCTACTATTAAGGTGATTACTCTTTCATTTAGGAATGTTAACTCCGTATACTCGAGGCTATAGAATTAAAAAGTGTATTAATTCAAACACCCTAAGTATCTGAGTGAAATTAAAATACTCATATTAATGTTATATAAAGTTTTATAAGGAGGATATTAGCTTAAAATGTATAAAAATATTATTAAAAAGAAAAATATACATTTAGGATATAAGTGGATAGGGTTATTACTATTTACTATTATTCTGTTTATATATTATTACGGAATAGCATTGAAAATGAATATGAATTCTGATGCTGCCTCAATTTTATTACAGGCTCAGGAAATAGCAAATGGAAATATATTACTGAGAGATTGGTTTTTGTCTACAGGGGCATATATAACAACTGATCTCTTATTTTATGCAATAGCTATAAAATTGTTTGGTTTCTCATCGAATGTAATTTATATTGTTTCCGCCTTATTTTACACATTGCTAGTAGCAGTATGTGTTCTCTTTAGTTTGAAACGACAAAAAGGGATTTCTTATCTGAGTGCCTTTTATACTTTTACACTAATTGGTGTTCCAAGCTTTTTTTTATCAAGTATGATTTTTACAGGCCCATTACATGTTAGTTCATTATTATATATAATAACTGCATTGTTTATTTGGGAAAGTGCTAAAAATGCGTATTTGAAATATGGATTATTGTATTTTTTGGTAACATTAACGTTAATTGCTGATCCTTTTGCAACTTGGTTTTTTGTATTGCCATTTTGCCTAGTTTGTTTATACAAACTCATAGTTAATCGAAGTGAATTATATTCATTTGTAACGATAGTTGCAGCATATATTTCTTCAAAACTAGTTTTAATTGCCATTAACTTTAATATACCTTCAATTGGGCATGTTAGATTTTTAGAAATAACAGAAATAAAAAAGAATATTTCTTTATTAGTTCAAGGATATTTAGAATTGTACCAAGCAAACTTTT
Organism: Paenibacillus sp. TAF43_2; assembly: GCF_052113545.1. Lineage (NCBI taxonomy): Bacteria > Bacillati > Bacillota > Bacilli > Caryophanales > Paenibacillaceae > Paenibacillus > Paenibacillus sp. TAF43_2. Next base: position 2,861 of record NZ_JBFRDK010000292.1, on the reverse strand, counting down.
TTGGGGAATTTGTATCCCCTATTTCAACGTTTATTCTTATGATAAGTTTATCTGTTCTGTTTTTTGTGGGGTGGATAATATTTAAAAGTATAAGACAATTCAAGGTTACTGAATATACAACATTTGAGATGTTTCTCTTGTGTGCAATTGCTATTAATACACTAGAATACTTTTTGAGCAACATGCCTGTCGATATATGGACGACAAGATATTTAGTTCCAAGTTATATATATATTGCATTGTATGTGGGAATGTATATTCCTAGTAGGCTCCCAAGGAATGGGCTAAGTAAAATTGTGCTAAGTATAATGATTTGTTATTCTTTGTTTTCATTGCAAAAGATTGATTTTTCTAAAAATAATTCTGTTTATATAGAGGTAGCAGATCTTTTGTCTGACATCGGCGCTAAAAACGGCTATGGGGCATATTGGCACTCCTCTATTATAACAATGGAAAGTAAGGGAGATGTAAAGGTAAGGCCTGTTATTTTTAATGAAAGTATGACTCCTTATAATTGGTTATCGAAGTCTACTTGGTATGATGAAGAGTCGCATTTCCTCATCTTTGATGATACAAATTGGGGAAATATTAATTTGGAGACAGCCACCTCTACATTTGGAAAACCTGATGAAGTTTATAAAGTAAATAATCTAAATATTCTTTATTGGAAAGAGGATATTACAATAAAATTATCAAAAAAATAAAATAAGATTGGTATTTTAATGAAATTATTCATAGTATAGGGAGAGGATTCGAAAGAAAATTTATGATGAATCAAACTATGAAGTTTATTGTTGTGGGAATATTAAACACTATTGTTGGTTTTTCTGTATTTTATCTTTCTTTAGAGGTTTTTCATTTTAATTATTTGGTTTCATTGGTAATATCTCATATTATTGGCGTCACTAATAGTTATCTATGGAATAAAAGTTGGACTTTTAATATCCGCTATCATTCATTCAGTATGGTATTAAAGTTTGGCTTAACTTATCTATTAACCTTTATAATCAATTCTGCGTTATTGGTTTTATTGGTTGAGATTTTCAAACAAAATCCTGTCATATCACAGTTATTCTCAATGGTTATTACAACAGCGATTAGCTTCGTTGGTCAAAAATATTGGAGTTTTAAAGTAAAAATAATGGAGAGTGAATAGAAGTGATATTTAACGGAAGTCTTGTGCATACGAAAGAAGGAAAGAAAGCTGTTACTATAAATTTTGCGAATGATAAATATTATGTAATTGAATTAAGTGATGCAATATTGAATGATGAGAAATACGAAATTAAGATATTTAGTGAAAAATATCAAGAGTTATACCTTTGTGATGTAAGGAATCAAAGTATTTATATGAAAGAAGAACTTACCATAATTGAAGAATTGCCCACTGCTGTATTTGAAAAAGTAATGCGTCTAGAAATATTATCAAAAGTTGGCCAGTTCTATCATTTGTTTCATGAAAAGAAGCAACAATTTGAACCTGAAAAATCGCCATTAAATTACGGTGGTCGTGTTTATAATGAACTTGAAATGAAAAGCCTAGTTGATTCCTCATTGGATTTTTGGTTGACAGCGGGTAGATATAATAAGCAATTTGAAAAGGAATTTGCTGCATTTATAGGGGTTCGTTATGCACTTTTAACCAATTCCGGGTCATCAGCAAACTTACTTGCATTTTCAACACTCACATCGCCAAAGCTTGGTGACAGAAGAATTATGCCTGGCGATGAGGTCATAACAGTGGCTGCAGGATTTCCAACTACCGTAACGCCAATCGTGCAAAATGGTGCTATTCCCGTATTTATTGATGTTGATTTAGGTACATATAATATTATGGCAGATAGAATTGAAGAAGCTATTACTCCTAAGACAAAAGCAATTATGATTGCACATACGATGGGAAATCCTTTTCAATTAGATAAGGTTATGGAAGTCGCAAAAAAATATAACTTATGGGTTATTGAAGATAATTGTGACGCTCTAGGTTCAAAATACAATGGCAAACTCACAGGAACGTTTGGTCATATAGCTACTTCTAGTTTTTATCCGCCTCATCACATGACAATGGGCGAAGGCGGAGCGGTTTACACAAATGATGCAAAATTAAAAATGATAATAGAGTCCTTTAGAGATTGGGGAAGGGACTGTTGGTGTCCTTCTGGTTGCGATGATACTTGTAAAAAGAGATTTGGTTGGCAACTAGGTACATTACCTGAAGGTTACGACCATAAATATACATATTCTCACATTGGTTATAATTTGCGTGTTACTGAAATGCAAGCTGCAGTTGGGGTAGAACAACTTAAGAAAGTACCTTCCTTTACTGAAGCACGGATTAAAAATTTCAATCGTCTTCTTGCAGGATTACAATACTTGGAACAATATTTTATTCTTCCGAAGGCTACAGAAAATGCCGATCCGAGTTGGTTTGGATTTATACTAACATTAAAAGATAATGTTCATTTTACTAAAAATGAGATCGTTAATTATTTAGAAGCGAATAAAATACAAACTAGAATGTTGTTTGCTGGGAACTTAACGAGACAACCTGCATTTGATGGGGTGAATTACCGGATTCATGGTGATTTAACAAATACAGATAAAATTTTGGCTGACACTTTCTTAGTTGGTGTTTATCCTGGTTTAACAGATGAGATGATTGATTATGTAATTGAGAAAATTCATGCTTTCGTTACTGAAAAATAATAAATATCTTAAACATTAATTATTTTGGAGGCAAATATGAAAATAGTTATACTTGCAGGAGGTTTTGGTACTAGAATAAGCGAAGAATCGCATCTTAGACCTAAACCGATGATAGAAATTGGGGAAAGACCTATTCTATGGCACATCATGAAAAC
>NZ_JBFRDK010000291.1:0-4575 GCF_052113545.1 Paenibacillus sp. TAF43_2 | reverse complement strand
ACCCTATTCTATTTAATGAATCAGAACGATTTGCACCTCTGATTTATAATAATTTGAAAGGGAAAATTACTGGGATAGAAGTTTATGACAATAACATACAATTTGAAATTGAAATTGGCAAGGTAATAAACGAATTTGATGCTGAAAACTATGATTTTCAGTTTATCGGTACTTCACAAAATGGAAATTCTATAATTAGATTTTTTGTTAATAAATTTAAAAGTACTGATGAGGATGATGACTTGACATCAGATGCAGTCATCCCATTTCAAATTGCTTATGCTGTTTCTATTCATAAAGCGCAAGGTTTAGAGTATAACTCTGTAAAAATTGTTATTACGAATGAAATAGAGGAGCTCATTACTCATAACATTTTCTATACATCAATCACGCGGGCAAAAGAAAAACTAAAAGTTTATTGGACACCTGAGACGGAACATAAAGTATTAAATAGCTTAGAAGTTAAAAATGTAAAAAAAGATGTTGCACTTTTAAAATCAAAATATACTTTATAAGTATTTTAGTTTTACATTAAAACATAATAATCGTCAGTGGAAGGAGGAAGTTTCTTGTTAATAAAAGGGGGGGAAATCCATTTGAACGTCCTGCCCGGATATTACTGTATTAACTAAATTGCTTAATGAAATATCAAAGTTCTCGTACTTTTGTGTACTGCATTAATCTATGGAATTTTGATATATTTTACTTTATTAGGAAATTTCAAAACCCCCGAGAGCTCAGTGAAAATGAGTCTGCGGGGTTTTCCCTATTTGTTAAGATACATTAACAAATAGTTGTCGGAATAGTTCGATAATTAATAGTGCCTAGTAATAGAGAGAGGAGTCGATTTGAAGTTTTTCTGAAAGGACAAGTGGTAACTTTATGAATAAGCGAGTACTCGTATTTGATGAAACAAATATGGATCATAGAAACGGGTACCATTCACTCGAACATCGTTATTATAAATTGCATGATTCAGTATTTGTTCCTTCTGAAGAACCGGATTTTAGTGAATTATTGGATAATTATGTAAATATTCATGTTTTTAAAAAGTAGTTGTATGCAATTGTTAAGATACTCAAGAGGAGCAATTATAGTCTTGGTCATGCTGTTTATTGAGAGGAATAGTTAAGAAATGAGCAAAGAGATAAAAGCAAAGTGCTCATACCTATGGTTTTGGATAAGTTTGAAAATGTATGGAAGCAGATATTTTAAGTTTTTTAAAATATCGGAGAAAATGCTACTATGGCGTTTTATAAGGTAAACACATAAGAGAGTAATTATATTTCAAATGGATCAGGTGATAGCTATGAGCTTTTTAGAAATGGATGGTGAAGAGTACAGTTTCATTTGGGAAACGCTGTGTGAATTACAAATAATATTTCATCCGAAGTATTCTCGTGATGGGGATATAGATTTCAAGGAGCTATTAGATTTAAAGAATACCAAGAAAATCTCTGTTATGCTTGACAGAAATCTGTTGAGTAGTTTATTAAAGCTTTCTCGTGATGGTTATCTAAAAGATGAACAAGAAATGCGATTAATTGCTTTGTTGATGACATGGTTGATTATGAATAATTTCCCTGCGAGCGCAGGGCTCGCTCTAAAAGAGTATGCTACGAAAATAAATGATACAAATGAACCCAAAAGGGAATTGCGAGAATTTAACAATATYTTTGATTACTATCCTGGTATGATATGGTTGCGTTTAGCCGAAGGTGCTATAAATGAAATTCCTGTTTGTCCCCTGCTAACTGCCCCTTTAATTACAAAAATTAAATACAATGAAGATGATGATCATATGCTGATGCACATTGCAGAAATGCTCCATGTTGTATATTTGTGTAGAAGACAAGAACTATCGCCAGTTGAAAGAATGTTGGAGTTTTTGGGATGGAACTATAAATATTTGTTAATTTGTGAGAGCACCTTGGTTTATACAGCAATGCTGTTTACAAATCAATCAGGAATTAAAGCTCCTAAAAATTCAGGAAATAATGATATTGAAAAAATACTGAGTGGGTGCAGAAATCAAGCCTGGGATCTGAACTATTTATCAAATTGGAGCAACTTTCATTATTACGAAAAAACTATGGATGAGATTTTTATGTTCGCAACTAATGATATTCTACTAAAAAGAATTTTTATAAATACTTATGCTGTTGGTAGTGTGAGGGCATTAATTGAAGTAGTATTTTCAAAGAGTGATGCTCAAAAGATATTCGATGTAATAAATCTAAATCAAGGGGAAAAGAGGATTAAACCGGACTTTGGTGTAGACCTAAAGGTATACTTGAGCAAACTAATTGAACAGGAAAAAAATAGAGTAATAGAAATAATAAGTGAGAGAGGGTAATTTAACTATTAGTAAGACTGTTAAGGATTGTTGGGGGGAAACATGGGATGGTCAATTAAATCATCTTTTTAACAAGTAATGTGTATGATGAAAAACATAGTGGTTCGTTCTGTGCTCACAATCGCCAACAGGATAGAATATTTTCAGTGTTCGCGATCTTCATGTGAAAATAGGACAAGATATATAATTCATTTTCACGAATAATTCAAATTGAAAAAGGAATTATCTGAAATACTATGGAAGGAATAAAATAATGAAGTCAAAAAATCTTAAATTTTTTACATGGATACTATTTATTATTTCTTTTCTTTTTTTCATAATTGGCATTAGTAGTCCTATTATGGTGAAAGTTCTATTCAAAGATTCTGATACTATTAATGACTTTGCTATCCTAGGACCAATTGGTGATTGGTTGGGTGGAGCTGCCTCGCCATTTATTAATTCAGCGAGCTTTATTATTCTACTCGTTGCATATTTAGCTCAAAAAGAAGAGTTGAACCTTACTAGGAATGAAATGAAAAATCAAAATTTAACATTAATACATCAAAGGTTTGATAATACATTATTTAATCTTTTACATCTACATCAACAAATTATTAGCTCTCTCAAACATAGCGAGATGGATAACTTTGGAAAACTAAAAACATATACCGCTCGAGAAATAATAAATACGGTTTATGAAAACTTGCAAAAGGAATTGGATAAAAAAAACAAGACAAGTGAAGAACTTAATATGTATGATGAAATTACACATGTATTCTATGGTACGCACACATTAATTGATCAGGTTTTTCAGAGTCAAATAAGTATAATTGAATTTATCTCGTCATCTACTTTTGAAATTTCAAAAGATACGTACTGGAAGATATTTAGAGCACAGATCTCAAATCAAGAGAGTCTGCTACTCTTTTTCTATTTAGCATACTGGAAACGAGATGAAAGGGTGGCTTTAGCGCTTAAAGAAGACGAGTTTTTTATGAATTTCTTTAATTCATTAATATCAAGTGATTACAGTAGTGTTCTATTAAGAAGAATTTGTAGGTAAATCACTGAAATCAAAGAACAGTCATTTAAAGATTATTTCAACATTACTCAAACAATTAAATGGGCCTTAATAGGTACAGGATAGAGCAGTTCTTAAAATAATTATATAAAAAAACCCTTTGTGATTTAAGTAGAAATGAAATGTACCCCTTAGAATAGACATTGGAAAAAACCCTAGGTTATTCCGATGAAATTCTATGGGTGTATTTTTGTGGCGGTTAAAGGGAAAAAGTTTAAGCATTATGAAGATACAACGAAAGTGGAGGCAATCCGCTTACATGTTGAAGAGGGATGGTCGTATCAAAAGATAGCGGATCACCTAAATATTAATGACAAGAATCGTGTGAAGATTTGGGTGAGGAAATATAGACAGCTCGGTGAATATGGACTACTGGATCAGCGAGGACGTCGTGAGGAATACATCGATCAGGATAGATACGTTCAAAAGCTTAAACTAGATAATCAGATGCTGAAAAAGTGTTTGGAAATCTGGATGCGGGAGGTACAAAAACGAAATATCGTGTCATTGAAGCAGCAGCAGAATCCTAGCCTCTTACTGAACTCTTGAAGCGCAAAGTTATAGATCACGATGAAGATCTCAAGGCATTAATTAAACGAGTGTATACGAAGTACAATGGCGTATATGGATATCGGCAGATTCAAATGCATTTGCTTCAGGGCCATGAAAAACGTGTGAATCACAAGAAAGTTCTTAGGCTTATGCAAGAGATGGGGATTCGCTCTAAGATGCGTCAGAAGCGACGTCAGAGCTATAAAACTATAGTAGGTGCTCGCGTTGCGGAAAACCTGCTTCAGCGGGAGTTTAAAGCGGATGAGCCTAAACAAAAGTGGGTAACGGATGTCACTCAATACCGCGTAATCGATACATGGATATATTTATCTGCCATTAAGGATTTGTATAACGGAGAACTCATAGCTTCTTATATGAGCCTTCGTAATGATAACCAACTCRTACTTCAAACCTTTGAKAAAGGGTTTAAAAAGGAAACAGACGTGACTGGATTGATTAGATTACCAAGACATGCTGCTGAAGGTTGGCGCCCGAATCAGCATGTCCCGCCGAGGCAATTGTTATGACAATGCCTCTATGGAGAGCTTTTTTTCGCATTTAAAAGCGGAAGCACTCTATCCTTATCATATCCGAAGTTTAGAAG
>NZ_JBFRDK010000290.1:0-4693 GCF_052113545.1 Paenibacillus sp. TAF43_2 | reverse complement strand
CTCCAAGCTTCTGCAGCGCCAGCAAATACAGCTCCGGATCAGGTTTGACCCGTTCGACCTCATCAGCCGTACTGAAGCTGTCAAAATAATGATCCAATTGATGTTTAACCAAATAGGGCTTTATCCAAGAAAGCTGAGAGCTGGATGCGAGACCAACTTTGAGATTCATGCGCTTCGCCTCATTCAAGTAGTCCATCACGCCTGGGCGAATATCAGCTGACTTAAGCAGCTCTGCATAGACTTCTTTGAATTTTGCTTTAACAGCTGCTAAATCTATCGTTTCAGTTACACAATCGGCGATATAAGTATAAGGGTTAAATTGATCCAGCGACGTCCCTACACATTTGGCATACAGCGTCACAGGCAGCTCTACTCCATATTCCTCATAAACTTGACGAAAAGCATAATAAGAGGGTGTTTCCGTATCAATAATAAGACCGTCAAAATCAAAGACCAACGCTTTAATCAATCGACTCATCCTCTCTACTGTACATTCATTATCTATGCGATTCTTGTTTAATCGCGTAACCGCTTAAATATAGCTCTCTACTAGAAGTATCTGATTCGATGCTGGAAGAAATCTGTTTATGTTTTATATCCATTAAATTCTCGTTTTTATAGACGCAATGATGATCGTAACTATGGGCTTCATTCAGCATCATAGGCAGTGTGGTTGGAATATTGGACACGATGCCGACATTGTTTTTATCCATAATCCATTCGAATGTTTTCCAATCCAAAATCCCTTCATCTGTTTTCTTAGGTGTCGCATATTCAAAGGAAGCCGGCACTTCTGCTAAATACGCATACATGCCGCCAAAATCAAAATTATCGCCAGACCAGGTAACTAATCCTTTAAAATGCAAATCGTAATGACGAATACCCGTTTCTTCTTCAAGCTCTCTAATCATCGCTTCCCTCGGAGACTCCTGCGGTTCAAGCTTGCCGCCAATCCCATTCCAGCAGCCCATCCAGCTGGATTTCTCTCGATTAAGCAACAATATTTCATTAGCGCGTTTAATAAAACAAATATTATATTTCAGCATCATCGTTCTCCTATGTTCGTGTTCTTATATAAAATTTGTACTATTCCTATCTATCAGCATAGCTATACTTTACCACATTGCTGTTTTAGAAGAGAACCTGTCCACAAAATTAAGAAGATTCCCCAAAAAGCTTGAAATCACTTTTTAGAAAATCTTCATTATCATCATATCTGCTTACTTCGGTTTATAGGAGAAGTTTGGATATTTTACAACAGGCCATTTCTCTTTGCGCAGGGCATCCATCAGCTCCGGACCGACATGCAAATTACTTTCAACCAGTTCACACGGAGTTAGCGCCATCCACTGGTTCAATGACACATCAACAAAGCGATCACTTTTGAACATCTCCAAAAACCAAAGTGATTGGCTGCCCGTATTTTGGATATAATGTCCATAAGCAAATGGTACGTATCCAACGTCACCTGCCCGATAATCAAAGGTTCGAGCGACACCGTTTCCAGCAAACACGGTCATACGACCCTGTCCAGCAAGATAATATTGCCACTCATCGTTGTTTGGATGCCAGTGAAGCTCTCGCATTCCTCCCGGCAGTATCTCTACGAGGGCAGCAGCAATCGTTTTCGAGATGGGAAAGTTCGAGGAATCCACAATCCGCACACTTCCGCCAGGAGTTTTAAGTGGTGGCTGCGCCAACAAGCGATGTGTAAAAGGAGATGGAACCTCCCCATATGGTGATTGCACCTTTTGGCTTTCAATCGACCCTGGCACCTCATCCTGATAAATATAAACCTGATCGGTAGGAATATGTTGAAAAGCGCTTTCGGGAACGCCAAAATTTGCAGACAACACGTCTTTTGGGGTATGTGCAAACCAATCGGATATGGATAATGTATTCAGATCAGAGAAGGTGCCATCATCAAAAACAAGCAAAAATTCGCAGCCGCCCTCAAGCCCTTGAATGGAATGAGGGATGCCAGCCGGAAAATACCAAAGATCTCCTTCACCGATGTCAGCGATCATATTGCGTCCAGCTTGATCAACTGAAGTAATTCGTGCTTTACCAAGCAGCATATAAGCCCATTCGGCTTGCTGATGCCAGTGCATCTCCCGAACGCCGCCTGCTGTGAGACTCATATTGACTGCCGCGAGAGTTGTTGCGATCGGTAAGTTTCGAACGGTTACCTCGCGTGACCAGCCGCCTTTGTTTAATTGCATATGTGTATCCGAGAATGAAAATTTCAAATTAGGAAGCAAACCCGAATCGGTAACGGGGGGAACGAGCATGTTCGGGTTTTCAATATCACGCATAATATCACGCGGACCTTGGTCTATATTTCCCGTTCCATCACTTGCTCGAATGGGCTGAGGGATAACTGTGCCGCTATTTGGATCTTGCGGATGATCCTCCATCATAGTCCTCCTCGACTTTAAAATAAGTGTAGTAGCTTTCATAACCTATACAGCTTATGATGGGGAAATGAGCAATATTCAAATTGTCAGCAGGCATAAGTCGTGCCAATAAAGGTGATCATGCAACGAGGGAGGAATTTATGATGATAAAAAAAGCAGTTACACTACTAACCCTTTTAATCATTTGTTCAAGTTGCAGCACGGGTAACACTTCAACATCTCCATCGCCAACAATACGTCCAAGTGACCAGCCAACGATTATGCCTAGCCCGAAACCGACTGACAAATCGACTGACAAGCCAGCGGAACAAAATGATCCGCTCAAACAAAAAATCGCCAACATGACTTTAGATGAGAAAATCGGCCAAATGGTCATCGTAGGTCTTGAAGGTACTTCAATGGATAAGCAGGCAAAAGAGCTGATTGAAAAATACCGGGTTGGCGGATTTATTTTGTATAAGGACAATATGAACGATGCAGCACAAATATTAAAACTGCTTAATCAGCTAAAAGAAACCAATCAAAAAAACCAAACACCTCTATGGTTAAGTGTCGATCAAGAGGGCGGGAAAGTGAATCGTATGCCCGAAGAGTACATTAAGCTTCCTCCCCCCGCTGAGGTAGGTAAAGCAGGCAATACCGATTACACATTTCAAATTGGACAAGCGCTTGGCGAAGAAGTTCGCTCCATCGGATTTAACATGGATTTTGCGCCTGTATTAGATATTAACAGCAACCCAAAAAATCCTGTCATCGGCAATCGATCCTATGGGTCGAGCGCAGAAACAGTCATTACACATGGCCTGGAAACGATGAAAGCCATTCAATCTAAGCAAGTGGCTGCAGTCGTCAAGCATTTTCCAGGACACGGCGATACTTCAGTAGATTCTCACCTCGATCTGCCAGTCGTGAATAAATCCTTGGCAGAGCTTAAGGCATTTGAGCTGCTTCCATTCGTCGAAGCGATCCAGCAGGATACCGATGCGATTATGATTGCCCATTTGTTAATTCCGAAGATTGATAAAGACTACCCTGCTTCCCTTTCCAAAAAGATGATTTCGAAATTATTGCGCGAGGAACTCGGTTATGAAGGAGTCGTTATGACTGATGATATGACGATGGGCGGCATAACGGAGCATTTTGATGTTGGGAAAGCTGCAGTCACATCAATTTTGGCTGGAAGTGATATCATCCTCATCGGACATGATTACAAAACGCAGCTATCCGTCCTCCAATCGCTCAAAAAAAATGCACGCGACGGCGTTATTTCAAGGGATATGCTGGATAAAAGCGTTTATCGCATTTTAAGCTTAAAAGAAAAGTATAAGCTTGAAGATAAAACACTACCTTCTATAAATGTAAAAGCTGTCAATCTTCAAATCAAAGCCGCTATTCAATCAAAATAAAGTGAATTGCAGGAGACAAATCTACCTATAGTTCGAATCGACTCTACCGTATAGGTTAAAACATCCATAAAAAAAGCTCAGACCTCGTTATGAGATCTGAGCCATTTTTTATTTTAACGAATTACAAAGCAAGAATGTGATAACCGGCATCCACGTGAAGAACTTCCCCTGTGATGCCTCTCGACAACTGGCTAAGCAAAAACATCGTTGCATCTCCAACTTCATCCTGATCTATATTGCGACGAAGCGGCGCTCTTTCTTCGATCGTGGACATAATGTCATTAAAGCCTGAAACGCCTTTTGCAGCAAGCGTCCGAATTGGACCAGCAGATACCGCGTTAACACGAATGCCATATTTACCCAAATCCTCAGCTAAGTACATTACACTGGCTTCAAGCGCGGCTTTCGCAACGCCCATAACATTATAGTTTTTTACCACACGTTCTGCGCCGATATACGTTTGCGTAACGATGCTTCCGCCTTCGGTCATAAGCTTCTTCGCTTCACGCGCAACGGCAACTAACGAGTAGGAGCTGGAGTTTTGCGCAAGCAGATAACCTTCTCTTGTTGTGTCTAAATATTCCCCTTGCAGCTCATCCTTCTCAGCAAACGCGACGGAATGAACTACGCCATGAATAACGCCAACCTTCTGCTCCAATTGCTTAAATGCCTCAATAACACTATTGTCATCAAGCACATCGCAGGAAACGGCTTCCAACGCTTCTATTTGATGCTGCTCGAGCAGTTTTTTGAGTTTTTCCAATGATCTTTCCTTACGGTAAGTGAAAACCAGCTTTGCACCTTGATTGTGCAGTGATTTAGCTACTCCCCATGCTATGCTGCGTTCATTGGCTACACCCATAATTACGA
>NZ_JBFRDK010000289.1:0-12123 GCF_052113545.1 Paenibacillus sp. TAF43_2 | reverse complement strand
AATGACAACCGTATGTTCGAAATATTTAACTTCTTTGACCTCTGATCGCCGCTCGCCGATATGGAATGGATAAAGATGTTTGCTCGACCAAAGTGAATTATGATGTATGATCGCAGGCAAGTTCCTTACTCGTGTAAAATGGTAAAGGCTTTTCCTGCCTTTTGATTTTGTTATCGCTGAAACGATCGCTTTCTTATCCACTATGCCCCCACCTTCTGCCCATATGATTTCACGAATCCGATTGAATCATACCCATCATTAGAGTAAGAACATAGATACAAAAAAAAGGTTGCCGATGGCGACCTTTTTTAAGAACCAAATTTATTATGAAAATCAATTGATTAATATCGAATTTTTAGCTAGTTATACTTTCATCCGCTGCAAACGAAGTGCATTTAGCACAACGGATACGGAGCTAAGTGCCATAGCAGCGCCAGCGACCCATGGGGCTAACAATCCGATTGCTGCAATAGGAATACCCAACGAGTTGTAAGCCAGTGCCCAAAATAGATTTTGTCTAATATTGCCCATCGTTTTACGGCTCATAAAGATGGCATCAGGGATGCTATTCAGATCACCGCGCATTAGTGTAATATCAGCAGCCTCCATCGCAACATCTGTACCTGTACCAACAGCCATTCCAATGTCCGCCATTGCTAAGGCCGGTGCATCATTTATCCCATCACCAACCATCGCTACTTTTCTGCCTTGTGCTTGTAATTTCTTCACTTCTTCAGCTTTGCCTTCTGGAAGTACTTCTGCCAGCACATGATCAATGCCAACTTGCCGTGCGATAGCTTGGGCAGTTCGTTCATTGTCACCAGTAATCATAACGACTTGAATCCCCATTTGCTTCAAACGAGAAACGGCTTCTTTCGAAGTCTCCTTAATGGTGTCAGCAACGGCTACCATGCCTGCATAATGGCCATCAATCGCAAACAACATCGTTGTTTTTCCTGCTTGCTCTAGGTTGGACATTTGTTCAAAAGCATGCTCCGCTTGAATATTATATTTCCCCATCAGCTTCCGAGTTCCGGCTAATATCTCTTTGCCATCCACAATGGCCCGAATGCCATACCCAGGAATCGCTTCAAATTCATCAGCATTTGGAAGCTCAATGTCTTTAGCCAATATGCCGGATACAATTGCTTCCGCAAGTGGATGCTCTGAATTTTTCTCAGCAGCGCCGACGAGGCGCAAGAAAGCAGCTTCATCCATCGACTCCACAAATACATCCGTTAATTCGGGTTTGCCTTTGGTCACCGTTCCTGTTTTATCTAAAATAATTGCATCAATTTTATGCGTTGATTCGAGATGCTCGCCGCCTTTAAAGAGAACTCCGAGCTCTGCAGCACGACCAGAACCTGCCATAATCGACGTAGGTGTTGCAAGACCGAGAGCACACGGACATGCGATGACAAGAATCGCGATCGCAATCTCTAAAGCATTAGCGAAATCGCCAGGACTTATCCAGAAGTACCATACAACAAAAGCTGCAAGTGCGATTCCAACAACGATCGGTACAAAGATGCCAGAGATAACATCAGCAACACGCTGAATTGGTGCTTTTGAACCCTGCGCTTCTTCTACAACTTTAATAATTTGTGCTAAAGCCGTTTCTTTGCCGACCTTTGTTGCTTTCACTTTCAACCGACCATTTTTGTTAATCGTCGCTCCGATTACATGGTCGCCAATTTTTTTATCCACTGGAATGCTTTCTCCAGTCAGCATGGACTCATCCACCGCTGATGTACCTTCGATGACTTCACCATCCACCGGAACCTTCTCACCCGGTTTTACCAGCACAAAGTCTCCAGTAAGCACTTCCTCGACAGGAATCGTTAGCTCTTGACCATCACGAATGACTAACGCCGTCTTGGCTTGTAATCCCATTAGTGTCTTGATTGCTTCAGAAGTACGCCCTTTCGCCAAACCTTCAAATAATTTACCGAGAATAACGAGTGTAATTAAAACTGCGCTTGTTTCATAATACATGGATGGACTGTGGTGCATATTTCCAGACATCGTTGCCCAATCTATTGTCAGGTATAGGCTATAAAAGTAAGCAGCTGACGTGCCAAGAGCTACCAGAACATCCATATTGGCACTTTTGTTGCGTAGTGCTTTGTAAGCTCCAACATAAAAATGTTTTCCGACATAAAATTGAACCGGAGTTGCAAGTGCAAGCTGAAACCAAGGATTCATAAAAATTTCTGGCATCCAAATCCATGATGTAAATGAARAATGAGTCACCATGGACCAAAGCAGCGGCAGCGACAAGATGGCAGATATGAGAAGCTTGCGCTTTTGTTGTTTAATTTCTTTTTGACGATGCTCAGCCGGATCGCCAACCTCTTGTTTTGGCACTGCTTTGTACCCGAGTTTCTCGACTCGATTTTGCATATCTGACAAAGTGACATCTGAAGGATTGAATTCTACATGAGCAGTTTCTATTGCGAAATTAACGGTAGCATTCGTGATGCCAGGCAGTTTATTTAATGCTTTCTCGATTTTAAGCGCACAAGCTGCGCAAGTCATCCCAACTAGCTGCAAATCAACGCTTTCCTTAGCCGTGCTGTACCCAAGCTTCTGTATGCTTTGTTCCATATTTGCAATGTTTGTTTTGCTTGGATCATAAATTACTGTAGCGCGTTCCATTGCAAAATTTACATTCGCTTCCGAAACACCTTCAAGCTTATTTAATCCTTTCTCAATCCTATTCGCGCAAGCTGCACAAGTCATCCCAATAATTTGCAGGGAAGTTTGCTTCGTATCTGAGCTAGTCGCTTCCATGATGATCACCTCTTTTTTTCTCGATTAATGAACTTCATATCCTTGTTCTTCTATGGTTTCCTTGATCGTTTCAAGTGTTAGCTTACTTTCGTCGAATACAACTTGAACCGATTCACTCGCCAGATCCACTTTTCCTTGTGCACCTATCGTCTTTAATGCTCCTTCGATGGAATTAACACAGTGATTACAAGACATTCCTTCAACATTTAATGTTACATTTTTCATTGTTCATATCTCCTTTATGTGAAACATTTATTTTTATCTTCGTATTGAAAATACAATGTATAAGAAGTTTACTGCTCTTTCTCATAAACACACTATACCCCCCTACCGTATATTGTGTCAATCATTTTATCTATTTTCTTTCTATATTGTGTCATTGAACATTTGCTTACTCCATCTGAAACAGAGAAATTTGCATAAAATGCATAGTATGATATCTCTTTCGATTATTTCATTTAAAAGTTAAACTGGAAGAAATTAATAAAACACTTCTAACTAAGCACCATGATGGTAATGCCAACCCTGGCTGCTTTAAACCTTTTGCAATATCCTCTTTCGATGGCTTCCATTTGTTCACGATAACATCATGAGCTGATGGCTTAGGCGCCTGCGGTGTCATCCAAAATAAAATAGCAGTCATGAAACCAACCTTACCGTCCGCTGCGACGATTTCAGAGTGCTAGGAGGACAATTTTGTCTCCATAAATAATAGAGCTGAACAAGCCGTAGTTGAAATTCCAACTCAACATGATCGGTCCACGTCCATAATAACGTTTGCCCGATACGYCCGGATAGAGAGCACTGCTTGCTTCATCCACGAAAGCGGATTCATTTAAACCCGTTCTTCCAGCAATATTTTCATTCCAGAACAGTCCCCACTTCAGTTCACCGCCAGGTGCTGCAGCCCAGCCTCCGCCAGTCTCATGTGCAAGATTGGCAAGAAATGGCGAGCTCACGCTTACGATCTTTCTTAAAACCCTCCTTGAGGAATGTGCCAAAATCGATGACAACCGTTTCAATTTCTTTCTTCAAATTGTCTGGTGAATTAAACTCAGCCGAACGGAAGATTAATGTCTCGATTCTAGCATCCTTATCCAATCTATGTATTTCCTGAGCGCTGTTGTCTCCCTTGCGTGTGCTAACCTTTAACTTAAGATTTGACACCTCAGTTACAGCAGCGATCAGCGGTTTGGAAACAGTTCTTCGTATATTTTTTGAGGAAGAACTGCTTTAACCGCATCTACAGCTTTTTCAGGCGTATATTCTGGATCAATTCCATCCAGCTGGAGGTTCTTATGACTTATCTGTATAGCTTCGCGCTTTTATTTGGAGGATTGTTTGTAGTTAATTTTATTTTTTCTTATCAAGGGAAACATATTGAGCCCCAATTTTGGTCAACTTTAAAGTTCCAATTGCTAATGTTACCCTTCTTTTTAATGGCTAATTTATCAATTGGCTATGGTGTAAAGTATGGTCTCAAATCTTCCGGGAATCTTAGCTTTACTTTAGTAGCCGCTAAGTGTTTGGAAATTTTGATTTCGTTAATTATGGGGTACTTGTTTCTAAAAGAATTCCCCAATTGGAAAAACTGGGTTGGCTTAGTGATTATCGTTATTGGGCTGTTCCTTGTTAAACAAAAGTAGCCACTTCCATAAAAGAGAAAAATTTATGACTACTATAACAGGAAAATGGGGGTTTCTGTCGAATTGTAATGACGTCTATGGAAGAGGAGGAGATTTTCATCAAACAATTTATGATCGGGCAATACGGAGGATTCGATGACCGTAAATATGAAAAGGATTTTAGAGATAGTTTTTATGGGATTGAAGCATGTTTGTTCCATACCCATGAAGATTATTTAAAGCTTATTGAAGAAGCAAAAAAAAGAGGTTTTCATATCGGAGTACATTTTCCTATGCGAGCTAATGCTTCAAGACTAAGAGATGCATTAATTTTATCCTTAGATGATAAGATTAGAACTGACGCATTCAACAATATCGAAGAAGAGCTCAATTATTTAGCAACAGCCCCACTTGATTATATTTTATTCCATTATCCAAAACCAGTCCTATTGGATGACAGTGTCAACTGGGATACATGGAAATTTACGAATAGCACGGAATACATTTTAGAAAGCAATTATTCTTTCGAGCAATTCGTTGAAAAAAGCGAATACCTTTTTAACTGGCTTACAGAAAAAAGCGAGCAATATCATTTCACCCCATTACTGGAGTTTGACGCACTGAATAAGTATATCTATGATACGGATTTCTTGGAAAATTTGCTTTTAAAGTACCCAAAAATTAAGCTGTGCTTGGATACGGCAAGACTATTTCATCAAGAGAGTATAGATCCTTCGTTAGATGCAAGAAAAATATTTAGAAAGTATACGAAATATGCTGCTTCGATTCATTTGTCAAACATGCAAATTAACGATACCATTCAAAATAGACATCATCCTGCACTCCCCGAGCTCAGTCCCGATGAGGGATGGGCACCGATAGAAGATTATTTGAACATTATTAGAGAAGAAAATAATAAAGTAAGGATCATGTTCGAGCACAGGTCTGATCGTATTAGTAAGCAACAATTAGAAAGCTGTTACTTATGGGTAGACAGCATTCTAAATAAATAAGATTCACCTATAAGCTGCCATACTAGTAAGGGGCAGCTTTTTCATTGCCTTATGGAATGACATATGTACGCAAATTGAAAACCTGACTAGAAGCCATCGTTATTTTCAGCATCTGCCGTGAAATTTCTTCCTCGGTTTGCCGCATCCCATTTTGCAGCCAGTATTTATATATTCCTATAGCCCCTCCAACAATCCAGTTCACAAGCAGGTCTGATTCAATTTCCGGATTCTGCTGCCCAATCCGGCGTACTAATTGAAGCAAAGATTCAAACATTTGATCATGTAGTCGATCCGAGAAGTTAAGAACGCCATTTCCAAGCAGCATGATGCTATAGAAATCGGAATGTTTTTTTATATGACCAACGGATAGCCTGATCGTCTTCATATATTCAATGGACGGTCGCTTTGACGCTGGAAATTCTGTAACGCCTTCAATAATATCGGCGTATTCAGTTAGCACGTCTTCAATAAGCTCCATAAGGAGCTCATCTTTCGTTGAGAAATGATCATAGTAGGTCACGCGGTTTACACCCGCTATTTCTGTTACTTCTTTAATTTTTATTTGGTTATAGCTTTTGACAGCCATCAGTGATAACAGCGCTTCTTTGAGAAATGTGCGGGTGCGGACACCACGTACATCTAAGGTATTGTACACTTTTGTCATTTGCTCAGCCCCTCGTTCATACACATGCTTGTTGAACTAATTTATACCTTAAACGACATTTTGACTCGAAATGTCATAGTAATAATCACTTAACTTGTTATCCTAAGTATATACGACAGGACGTCGTCAAATAAAGTAAGAACCAATCTGCCTAGTCGAGAGGATGATACAAATGAAATTACAAGGAAAAACAGCCGTAATCACAGGTGCAGCGTCAGGTATGGGCAAGGAAATGGCTTTATTATTCGCACAAGAAGGTGCTCAAGTAGTTGTAGCAGATATTAATGAAGCGGCAGTAACTTCTGTTGTTGAGGAAATTAATTCATCTGGTGGACAAGCCAAAGGCGTAGTTACAAACGTTACAAAGGAAGAAGACGTTGCCCGAATGATTGACACTGCAGTAAATGATTTCGGCAAACTTGATATATTAGTAAATAATGCAGGTATTATGGATCAAATGCTGCCAGCAGAATCCGTTACCGATGAAATGTGGAACAGAGTAATGGACATTAACGTGACTGGTCCTATGAGAGCTATTCGCAAAGCTATTCCCCTCATGACGAAGCAAGGCCATGGCGTCATTATTAACACAGCCTCTGTCGGCGGTTTATTTGGTTCACGCGCAGGCATTGCTTACACGGCTTCCAAGCATGCTGTTGTTGGCATAACCAAAAATGTAGGATTCCAATATGGCAAACTCGGCATTCGATGTAATGCTATCGCGCCTGGTGCTGTTGCAACAAACATTGGTGCTGGTATGACACATGCTGATCCATTTGGTATCGAACAAGCAATGGCTGGTATGTCCTTACAGCGCGGAGAAGCGGCAGATCCGAAACAAATTGCGAGCGTTGCTTTATTTCTAGCTTCAGATGATTCTAGTTTTATCAACGGCACTGTAGTTACCGCAGATGGCGGTTGGTCAGCATACTAAAACACTAATGAACAGCAAAGGAGCCATCACTTGTGATGGCTCCTTGTTTGTTATTCACAATAGATATGAAGATTACGTAATTATGTTTACTCTAATACAGCTTAGTTAAACCCAGGAAAATCAGATAAATCGGATAGTCGGATAAAAAATAGTACAAACGATAAGACACCTACGAGAATGATTGGGAAAGTTTGTTTGAAAGAATCTTTTACACGTACATGAGTTAATGTACCTCCGATAGCTGTAACGCCAAGCAGTAACGCGCCAGCCGCTGCCCAGCTGTGCTCCCAGTATCCAATAATTAAAGCAATGGCAGCGATTAATTCAACGACACCCGTTACAACTCGGAACCATTGCGGCAATCCCCATTGCTTAAAGCCGTCAACATGCATCTTCGACCCCGATATTTTACCGAATCCCGCCATCAAAAACATCAAACCTAATAGTCCCTGCAATACCAACGCTAATATTTCCATTGTAGACTCTCCTTTTTTCTCGTTTAATGCAACCTATGAAGGCACATTATAAAACAGACTAAACTTTTCAAATATTTAATACTTACTGTGTTATTTCCGATTTAGGTCATACCCCCATAATCTTCAAAGTTAACTGTGCTTGTCATAAGCACATATAATACAAAAATAAAAGTGCAGTGTTAACTGCAACTCATTTAAGCACATTATAATTCGTTTCAAAACGTTTGACTAGTACTTTGTTGAAAAAATTAAACGACAAAAAAATCTACACGTTCCATCACATCATTAATAGTATATTGTCGAAGGTAATCAATCGTTTTTTGCTCAGCTTCAAACAGAATTTTTTCCAGCTCTACGTCCAGTTTATGGCCTGTTTCTCCACAATTGCCATCACCTTCTAGTCCAGCTGTACATGTATTTACTGCCGCGTAAATGTCGCCTAATGTAATTTCATTCGCTGTTTTTCTTAAAATATATCCGCCTTCTCTACCGCCCTTTGATTCCACAATGCCGGCTGCCGCTAATGCTTGCATGACTCTTCTCATAAAAGTTGCATGCGAATTCACCTGATTAGCAATCATCGCACTTGATAAGATGCTGCCGCTCTGCGCTAACCAGACAATGGAATGAACCGCTATTTTAAATCTAGGAGGTCCGATATTAACTCCACGATTTGCAGTACTCATATCACTCGCTCCTTCAGCCGCTTATGCGGCTTAAACATCATATTATGAATTGTATTTCTATTAAGCACATTATAAAGTAATGCATTTTCATGTTCAAGTTTCTCACCCCAATGACAGTCATACTTCTTTTTTCGCTTCTGTCTAACCTATAACTAGGCTAATGACATGAATCATTTGACTACGTAACAAACACCCAATCAACAAGTACCCATCCAGCATAAATTACACAGTACACAGAACGTAAGGAGGTGCATTGAAAAATGTCTGGTCACGTTGGTGGAGCTTTCTCGAGCTTAGGAATCATCTTAGTCCTCTTTATTCTCTTGGTGATTATCGCTTGCAGTTGCGGATTTGGCGGAGTTGGCGGATACGGTGGCGTTGGCGGAGTTGGCACTGGTTATGGTAAAGGGTACTAAACAGAAGGTCTAACCCGTATTGATAAAAGAAATACCGATCATCTTTTATTAACTTTCTTAATTCCTTCATTTAATTGCGAATACACAAATAAGGGGCTGATCCTTGTGGTATTGTTTGCTATCCTTTTTGTCATCATTGCATTCCTTAATATCTTCTTCCCTAAGTTCGGTTGGTACATGAGATACGGCTGGATGGTTAAAGGTAATTCAGAACCTAGCGATGCTTACATACTAATGAGCCGGATAAGCAGTATCATCATTCTTATTGTTTTTCTATTTGTTATCCTGCCTAGCCTTTTCTAAAATAACATCTTAATTTTCCAAAAAAAATTTGATTCCAGACCATCTAATGATACAATTGGAATGAAAAAATTGGAGCAAAAATGAGCCAATAATCATGAAGGAGTGAATAAAATGGCAGTTGATGTTTATTTGAATTTCAATGGGAATTGTCGTGAAGCGGTCGAATATTATGCGCAAGTGTTTGGGGCTGAAATTACAAATTTCACTACTTTCAGCGATATTCCACCAAACCCAGAATATCCCCTTCCTGCGGAAGCAAAAAACTTAGTCATGCACGCTCGCTTAAACATTTTAGGCAGCAATGTTATGTTTTCTGATGTATTCCCTGGAATGCCCTTTATTGAAGGAAACAATATAAGCCTTTCGATCGTCAGCAAAGATAAAGATGAAGTAACATCGCTTTTTCATAAACTGAAGGAAAACGGTACGGTCCTAATGGAACTCCAAGAAACGTTCTGGAGCAAATGCTACGGCCAAGTAAAGGACAAGCTTGGCATCTTGTGGCAACTGAACGTTGAAGATGAAGCAGCTAACGGTTAATAAACATTAATGTTAAAAAGGATTGGGGTCTATTCTTTTTATAAGAATAGTGCCCTATCCTTTTTTTCGTTCTAACACTGTACTTATTTTAATGCTTTTGCCATCGCATCAAGCTTCATAATTGTTTTCCAGTTTCGAGCTGTAGCTGGCATTAAACTTTGAAATTTTTTGGGCAGCTTGGAATCAAGAATACTGTTTCGATAAAGCACATAAATTTCTTTGCCGCTTATGTAATATTCATCACTGCCTACGTCTACATCAGGCAAATTATTAATTTGTTCTTGTGTAGGCGCTTCTTTTAATAAAGTGAGATGTATACTCTGACCTTCGGTTAGCTCAGCTGCATTGAATGGTGATTTATCAATAATGCTTACAAGTTCATCCGCCGTCCTCAGTATTACAGCGATATTAAATCCAAACACTTCACTAATCTGCTTCTCAATTGTCTCTTCAAGTTTGTTTGCATGCTCGTTTGATTCGAAAATGACATTCCCGCTGTTAATATACGTCTGCACATGTGCAAAGCCAAGCTCCTCAAACATTCGTTTAAGCTCAGCCATTTTTATCATATTATTGCCGCCAACATTAATTCCTCGTAAAAGTGCAAAATAAATACTCATCTACAAACATCCTTTCTTTTACGCTGCTGATGTTATTTGACATTTATAGTATAACTGATTTCACCATATATCAAGTACGCCAATATTCGTCAAACAATCTTATAAATCGTTCCTACCGTTTGACATACTTTTCTGATAAAATCGTATATCCTTGTCTTGTTCTTATGCAAGCATACACGCTAATATGACAATTATTTTTATAAAGAAAGAGGAGATGAACCATGTTGATCAAAAAGAAAAATGATATTGCATTTATTTTAGAAAACTTTAAGCAACTAGCCCAGTGGGATGCAACCGGTCAAAAATTTTATTTTGTATTCGCAGATCGCAAACGTGGAGGACAGTGGACTCTAATGAATAACAGTGAGGATCGATTTAGCATACATGGATTAGGTGAAGATTACATGGATGAGCAGGAGCATTTCTTTGATGAGTCTAACCAAATACACTCATTCTTATGGGAAAATCGAGCTGCTTTTAATGCCGCCTTAAAACCTGCCACGATGTGCAGCTAGACGTAGGTTAACATAAATAACACAAAACACACCTTTTTAAGCGTGTGTTTTGTGTATTGATTCTATAGATTATTTCTTAAAGCTCAGCCGCTGTTGAAGCAGCGCAGCAAGGTCCCCCGCATCATCCCATATCATTGGCCTAATGGACTCCGGCTGAACGCACAGCTCGTCCTCCTGTGTACTATTCATCGTCCACACGACCTCAACATTTGCGCCAAGCGCATACCCAGCTGCAAAATAAACCTCCGGTGAATGACTTGTAATATCCGCAATGATAAGCTTGCTTTCAGCCAGCTTCGTTATGGAATGATTTTCATTGCCGCCTGTATCTGATTGTTGAAACATAAACGGCAAATAACCAAACTGCTCTAATTTCGGAAATACATGCTCAAACCATTCCGCTCGCAATGGCTGATTGTCTGGGAGCAGTACACCGCAGGTTTTCAACTTCCTTCCACCTGCTCTTGCTGCTGCTTCATTCCATCCTTTCTCTGTAAGCTTAAAAGTAATGCCTTCTCTAACAATCAATTGAGCTTCCCTTAGTTTCTCCACAATGTACACGAGCTCTTGCAGGTTTGGAGAATAAGTTAAATTAAAATTTTGCGAAAGCGGCTGAATGACGATCGGTTGTCCAGGATCATCGGAATGCCGATATAAATATTGAAGAAGCCGTGCTTCTTTATCTTCAATTGTAAGCGGAATATTTGGTGCTTTCTCAATCGTTTCCAAGTCATCAATTGTTAGAGTAATCTTTTCACCACAATCTATTTGTTCTCTAATGTACCCCGATATAATGGGAAAACGTTTATTTTTTATAGGATAGGACAATGAGTTAATAGCAAGGTAACTATCTCTTAATAAACTGTAATAACTTCCCGGTGCGCAGTTGCAGCCCAAATAGCGCTCATACTCACCTTTTTGTTCGATGGGTACGATCTCAGAACAGAATAAGCAGCGTTTCTTTTCCATGATCATATAACCTCCCTGTTTACATATCTTTCGCATATCTTATATGAATTCAGGGGCATAACGTCATTAATATTTATTAATATGGCTGGTAATATTTTCTGATCATCCATTTGACTGCTTTGCCCATTCTAATCTTCATGCCTATTTCCGCACTTATTATGCTTGCATTCTGCGCATCGTTCAGTACGATCTTCCGAGTAATTAGCTTGTTCACGATTTCGAATCATGCGGTATAATGCCTCAGTTTCCCCATTCCAACAATCAATTTCACGATAGATGTCCACAAGTGGCGGCGGGGATTCTTTTTCATATGACAACTCACTAAATATTTCGGTTTCTCGCCTGTCTATTCGATATTTTTGATCACCTTGTGATAAATAATGCGAGTAGCCGCTTATTTTCACAATAACATGAAGAATCAACGCAGAAATAAGCATAACCATTCCGGATTTCACATTATCCGTCAAGCATAGCACCAGAATGGAGAACAAAATTGCGGGAAAAATGAAAAGAAGCGAAAAAAGATGAATGATCAGCTTCAAAAATAAAGTCCCTGCATTATGCATCGC
>NZ_JBFRDK010000288.1:0-4713 GCF_052113545.1 Paenibacillus sp. TAF43_2 | reverse complement strand
GCGGAGCAGACCATCAGGCGATCGTACGATTATTAATCGATCACGGCGCTAATGTAAATCTTGCGGATTCAGAAGGCGTAACCCCGCTGAAGCATGCCCAGAACCGGGGTTTTAAAAAAATGATTGAAGCCTTGCAGCAAGCTGGTGCACAGAGATAGCGGAACGATAATTTATACAAGAACAACCCGCGAGGAGTGGGTTGTTCTTGTGTATATTTATTTCAACGCTTTAATATTAAGTGAAGTATCGGAAATGGTCGTCCTGAACTGTCTAGTTCAGATCGTCCTCGCTGCACAAAACCATATCGTTTGTAGAAGGTGAATGCTCCTTCGTTTTGCTCATTGACATCGACTTGGAGATTGCTGCCTTTTAATGCTTCGGCATGTTTTATTAATCGACTGCCTATACCCCTTCCGTGGTTATCGGGGTGTACGAAAAGCATCTCGACCTTTGTTCCGTTAAGCCCAATGAACCCTGTCGGTATTTTGTTTTCATTCATCTCTACCCAAATCTCTACTTCCTTTAACGCACCGTTTTGAAGCATCTGATGATAGAATGCAATATCCTCATCTGTCAAAAATGTGTGGGTATGCCGCACAGCCTGATACCAAATATCCACTAATTTATCGTGATCGTTTTCTTGATAGGGAACAATTTTGTTTATCATAACTCATCCTCCGTATTCATTCACTCATTTGTCAGAGAGTTGTTTTAACCAGGAATAACTAATACTAACCTGCGAGAATCCAAGTGATTTATATAAACCTGCATCCGATGCGACATATACATTTTCAGCACCTAAAAGCCTGCATCTCCGCATTCCTTCCGTAAGTGCAATGCTTGCCAGTCCCATACGCCGGTAATCCGGATCTACACAAACAGGTTCAATATAGGCTGCTCGACTAAGATGATCATACCAGAACCCTGCATACGCAACAAAATTCCCTTCTTCATTTTCAATTACGATATTTATAGAAGGATCATATCCAGGTGCACTCTGCATATAGCCTGACTTCCATAAATCTTTAGGATCCGGTTCGCCAGCATGATCAAAACCGCGCCATAAAACGCGCAGCCTGCGTCCATCATCTTCTTTTTTTCGAATATTTCTTATGCTAAGCCCTTCAGGCAGCTTCAAATCAGGGAGCTCGTCTACGATTGACCTGCCGGAGTAAACCTCATAGAGGGAAGCATCCCGTATATATCCTCTTTCTTCTAATAAAGCTTTCAATGTTTCATTGCTCTCATCCACATGAAACTCTATACTTTTCCGGCCATCTTCTTTTATTTCAAATAAATTCGCTTCCGCGTATTCAATCATTTCCGAATATAGGAATGTATAATTCGGGTCTACATCCAAATATACCTCGCCCAGTTCGCTCTCAAAATGAGCAACTGCTACGATCTCTCCATCATCTTCCCACAGTCCGATTTGTTCGAACACTCCAGCTTGTTTCAGCGGAAGGATATTAGGATGAAAAACGATATATTCCCACCGGGCTGGCAAAAACACATGACCAACAGACCATTTTCCAAATATATTTTTCAGAAAATCTCTAACCCTGATAAAATCATCTACTTTATAATGCCTGCTCTGTATACTCATTTGCATACATTCCTTTCATACTGCTATTCGGCTGCGCCTTTTACGATCTACAACTATTTAAGCATAGTTACTGAAAATCAGAAATACTAGGGATAAAATAGATATAAACAAATAATCCTGCGCTTTAGATAGCAAATCCCTTTCAATCCTTGACACAATCCATGAAATCGATGACCTGAAGGCGATGATTGAAGAGGCTGGCGGATCAGCATATGTTTGGGGACTGTCATCTGGAGCAGTTCTCGCCCTACAGGCCGCTTCGAATGGAGCCAATATCACGAAACTGGCTTGCATGAGCCCCCATTTGTTGTCGATGAGCAGATCGCAAAACTCCGAAAGACTTTGCACAGATGTAGATGAGATGCCGATCTAACGAGGAGTTGGTAAAAGCCGGTGTCTTGCTTGCTGCTGATGGACTGCTGCCAAGCTCCAGCGGCATTCGGATTTCCTATCCGGAACCCGGCGGCAAGCCGAAGGCGATAGACGGGCCGTTTACGGAAGCCAAAGAATTAATTGCCGGTTACACGTTGATTGAGGTCAAATCCAGAGAGGAAGCCGTTGAATGGGCGCTTCGTTTCCCGGATCCCCATGGATTTGGCCAAGGCGTAATTGAGCTCCGACAAGTATTCGAGGCAGAAGACTTAATGAACAATCCCGAAACCCTTGCAAAGGAAATGGAGCTTCGTATACAAGTTGTCGAGCAGAAGAAAGCGTGAGTGCATCCTCTCTTCACCATGCTATTGATTTGTTAAAAACACTAAGTTTTGAGAAAGGAGATCCTTGTCGATCTCCTTTCTCATTTTCCAACTAACAATAGTCTAGCTTTCTTTTGACTCAGCATAACAATTTTTATCCTTTTTTCGTTCAAGGGTCTACAGGACATACTAATTTCATATAGTTAGACAAGCTAGATGCCTGTACTAGTTGGGCGAATCATATTAGAAAGGATGCGATTGTCGTTATATGGAGCATCTGTTGCCTTTAAAAGTAGAGTTTCTTCTCATGTTTGGGGTAGCACTATTTTGGACGATCGTCTATATTCTCGTTATTTACAAAGGGTTTAAGGATCAAGCCTGTGGAATGCCGCTCGCCTGCATATGTGCAAATATTACTTGGGAATTTCTATTTACCTTTATTATGCCGTTTCACCCGCTTCAGCAAATCGGGACCTTAGTGTGGTTCCTGCTTGACTGCATTATTCTGCTTCAATTCCTCTACTATTCCAAAGGCACCTATCCTAAACGCGTTATTCACGCTTCTGTTTTCGCGCTGCTTATGATCGCATTTCTGCTGCATTATGGTATGGCGGTTGAATTCCATGATAAGATGGGCATTTATTCGGCCTTTGGCATCAATCTGCTCATGTCGATTCTCTTCATCCGAATGCTGATGATCAAAGATTTGAAGGGACAATCCCTGTCTATCGCTTATTTCAAAATGATAGGTACCTTATTCGCCTCGATCCTCTGCTTCTCGCTCTTTCCGCAATCTCTATTATTGTTTATCATGTATGTTTTGATCCTTGTACTGGACATTGTTTATATCCTACTTGTTTATAGGCTTTCAATTAAAACCGTTCACAAACATATGATCAATAAAACACCGCATATCAATGCCTAATGCCTGCTAGCGAAAGCTTAGAAAGCGTAAACTTTCGCTAGCGGATTTCTATACCGGCTGCTTATTCTGCTGTGTAACCACCATCTACCATCAGGCTAGTTCCCGTAATAAAAGAGGCATCATCGCTAGCTAGAAATAGAACGGCTTTCGCCACCTCTTCTGGTTTGCCCAATCTGCCTATTGGGTGTAATCCTGTTAAATATTTTTTTGCTTCTTCACTCAATTCCGCAATTAACGGAGTCTCAATATAACCTGGGCAAACGGCGTTTATACGGATGCCTCTAGCAGCATACGCTATCGCTGTAGACTTTGTAAGCAGATTGACACCGCCTTTTGCCGCTGCATATGCGGTAACTCTTGCTTTGCCTACAAGGCTATGGATGGAACCGCAGTTAACAATCGCACCGCCATCTCCTTGCAATAGCATTTGCTTGATTGCATATTTGTTGCAAAGAAAAACACCTGATAAGTTAATATCGAGCGTATGCTTCCAATCCTCAAAGCTTAACTGGTCTGCAGGCGCATCCTTTGCTATTCCAGCGTTAGCGTACATTATATTAAGCTTGCCATATCGCTTAACGGTCTGCTCTACCATCTGAATAACTTCATTTTCTTGGGTTACATCTGTTTTTATAAAATAGGTATCCAGTCCACTTTCATTGCATTGATTCGAAAATAATAACCCTTGCTCAGAGCAATCTGCTATAACTACCTTTGCGCCCTCTTCCGCAAATAATCGTGCTGTCACTGCTCCGATACCGCTTGCTCCCCCTGTAACGATTACCACTTTTTGCTCAAATCTCATCCCCATCATTCTCCCTTTTCGTTCATTTATCGTTTCAAACTCTTCGTTCTCACATACCGATAAAACCCGTTAAACAGCTCCCGCATTTATTCTCTTTAAGCATCACCACCCTCTTAAGCTAACAAGAGATTTCTATATATTAATATTTTTAAAACTAACTAGTTATTTATAAATGATTTAAAAGAAATCCGCCTTATCAAACTAAAGGCGGCTCGGCTCCATAACTCCATATATGACTAACTTTTTAACCTGTTCTCTAAAAGCATCCTGTGACATTGTCCACGTCATCTCATCTCTTTTATCTTTAAGCCTTTCGAAGGTTTGCAAGAACGGAATAACCGCATTCATCATTAAGATTGGAACCATAATCGGCTCCAAATCCTGCCGGATGATACCGTTGTTCTTAGCAGCTAGCGCAATCTCATAAAATGGAGAAACATCATCGGGAGGATTGGATATACTGCCCCATGTTTTCCATCCCTCTGCTGCCTCCCAAGCATATATTTTTAAGTACCGGGGATTGTCAGAAAGAATTTGAAATGAAATATCTATCACCTTTTCAAGTAACTGCTTAAACTTCACAGCATCAGACGTAGCCGTCTCGTCCAACATCAAATTTCCTGCTAAATCCTCCAGCATTTTATTCCCCGATTGTTCCGCTCGTTTCACTACTTCCGTATAA
>NZ_JBFRDK010000287.1:0-4771 GCF_052113545.1 Paenibacillus sp. TAF43_2 | reverse complement strand
GATACGAGCATAGTGCGGTATTTTTTTAACATTCCTCTTTATATCTTTTTGTAATAATAGTTTTTTTGCATAATCACTATGTACGATGATTTTATTTGCATAGTTTGTTACTGCACCGTTGCATGGAAATTCAAACTCTTTTAAAGAAATATTTCCAGAAACAAGCTCACTAATATAATCATCTACTATTTTCCTATCAAAATCTTCATATAAGAATTGTTTATATTGTTCGATACCACTATTTTTTGAAGCTAAAAAGTGCAATATTCCATGTAAATTATAATCGTGTAATACAACTGTTCCTGGATATTGTTTTAGATAATCTATCATGAAAATATGATATTCACTATTCCCCACTTGATAAATTATATCATCATACTGATTACTTCTTTCTTTAAAATAACTGTGTTCATATACCGAAACATCTTCTGGTAGTCCACCATCATGTAAATAGTTTGTATCGATAAAAACATCTATAATAAAATAATTGGAGAGTTCACATATTATATCTACACTATAATCTGATATACCAGACTTCACAGGTGGTAGTGGTGTGAAGAATGCAATTTTTTTCTTTTCTCCTGTCTTTGTCTTCTCACTTTTTAAAGTTTTAAAAACATCCAACGTACTTTGAGAAACCTTGTCCCAAGTGAATTTTTTAATTCTTTCATATCCCATTTTTTTCAAATGTTCTAAATCAGTATTTTCTAATATTTCTATTAAGCCTCTAGTAATATCCTTTACTTTAAAAGGGTCTACTAGAACAGCTGCCCCTATAGCTATTTCTCCTAGACTTGAGTTGTTTGATGTCAGTACTGGAGTACCACAAGCCATTGCTTCAACTACAGGTAAACCGAATCCTTCGTATTGCGAAGGAAATGCCACAATATGAGCAAGATTATAAAGTTGGATGAGATGTTCTAAAGGGATAAAATTAGTTAGTATTACTCTATCTCTAATATTGTGTTTAGCCGCGATATCATAATAACGCTCTTCTGATGCCTTGCTTAGCTTACAAGCAACAACAAGTTGATATTGAATAATTAAATGATTTGGCATTTTTGAAAATGCGACTATCAAATCACCTATATTTTTACGATCATCATCCCCACCAGTGCACATAATGAATTGATCTTTAATATCATATTTCCCCATCAATTCACTAGCACTCTCAGAAGGTATTTCAATACTCGTATAACATTCATCCGTACCAGCATATATAACACTAATTTTATTAGAATCAATATTTAAATGTTTAATGACATCGTCTTTTGCACTTTGTGATATGGCTAATAAGTTATCCATCTTTTGAATATTATTTATTTGTGACATGTATTCATCATGCATACCTTTGTTGTTTAGATACTTTTCTTTATATATATAAGGTATGATGTCATATAAAGTTGCTACTGTCTTAACTCCATCAAACCAATCCATATCATAGGAAATACTTCCATCAAATATTGATGTAAAATAAAATACCTCTATATCATATGTGCTAATAAACTTCTTAACTACTCCACCTAAAATATCTTTAAATTGCTCACGTTTCCCTAAAAAACCATCATCGCCTAAATAGATATAAATCTCTGTAACGTTATTGGAATAATTTAGTATTTCCTTTAAATTTGTATCCTCATAGAAGTTCAAAAGGAAATAATTATTAACCTTATCTAAATCAAACATTTTTTTTAATTGACTTGTACTATAATTACCTATTCCTCTGTTCTTTGAGCCAGGTCCTAAAATAGCTAAAACATCAATTGCTATATTCATTTTGATTTTCCCTTTCTCTAAGAAATCTTCCATCTATGAAGATTGAGTTGATTCCTGTAAATGCATACTCATCATAGCCTTTGCTTTCTAAGAAATCTTTTATATCCGTTTTTTTTGTTTTGTAATTTAGTTTAATATCATAACTGATCATTTCTGTTACTATTATTAAAGGTCGCTTTTCTTTATAATCTATAGATTCCAATATCTCCATATCCTTACCTTCAATGTCTATTGATAATATTGTAGGGGCCTTACCAAGATATTTCTCTACAATTGTTGAATATGAAATAGTTTCAACAACTTTTTTATCTATAATTTTTAAATCAGGATTTTTCTCACAGAATGACGTAGCCGCTTCAAAATCAGGAGTACTCATTCCATCCCCATTTAGAATATAAAATTCAATATTTTTATCAGTCTCTATATCCACACATTTATTTAATATAATATCTCTATGTCGATAAAAGCTTAATTCAGGTATGAGGTTAGAATTAGCTTCAACTAAAATTCCTTTAGCACCTTTGCTATAAAAATAATAAGTATTGCTTAATTCTTTGGCATGGTTTGCACCTAAATCAATATAATCAACGGATTCAACAGGAATTCCTAACACATGAATAATATAAGCTAGAATACTATCTTCACCCGATTGTGAATGAGTTCTTTTATCAAAGAATAGATCATTACTTTTCTTAAACAAATCGATCTCATCCAGTTTTTCAAATATACTTCTAGTATTCTCACTTAATTGTTCTTGTACTTTTTGTTTCTTTTCAAGAAATCTTACTTCTTCTGTTAATTTAATAATTAGGGAAGTTTGTTCTTCTTGTCTTTGCATTAACTGAGCTACTACATCGCTGTGTTGCTTTTGCTTCTGCACTAACTGAGCTACTGCATCATGCTCTTTATCGTGCTTCTCAATTAACTGAGCAACTATATTGTCAAAGTGTTCATGTTTTTTCATTGTCTTCTCTTGATTCTCTTCATAACTTCCCTCTATCTTATTTGTCTTTAACGTAAGCTCACTTACTATTTCAGTCATTCTACCTATTGCAGGTGTAACCGCACTATTAAACTTCGTCTGTTGAAATGCAATCGGTTCCACATACCACTTAAGTAGCTTCCTTACAACTTTCTTAGCAAAAATAATTAGTGGACCAATAACTTTTCTATGAGAATGCAAATATCTATAAGCATAGTTTTCTCGTGTTTGAAGCATACTATTTATATAGCCTCGAATTTCTAATAGGAACAGATTCGTATCAAGAGATGTTTCTTGGTGTTTTTCTATCTGTTGTTCATTAATATTCAAACCTTTTAATAATTTTTCAAATATGATCTCTTGTTCGATATTTCGAAATAACTTTTTCAATTGGAAACACCTCATTTTCACATTTAACAATCTTTGAATTAATTCACTTCCCAGTTATGATTTATAGAAAAAAGTCCAACTGCTTTATCATTTGACACAACTGAAAAGTCCATGTAAAATTTGATGAAATCTAACGCTATATGATTATCATCAACAATAGCAACATTGAGCTTGTAGTTACCTGTTAGTAAATTAAAATCATGTATATAAAATTTAACTGTTCCATTTTGATTTAAAGATTGAATCTTTAATTTATCGAGTTGAGTATTGTTTCCATATACGAGTACTTTATCTGATGTATAAATTCCCACACCAAATATATATTCTTTCTGTGGTTTTATAATTTTATAGTCGATTTCAATAGTTATTAATTCACCGGCGGCAACGATATTCGTGTTTTCTCTCAATTGGTTTAATATTCTTGCCTCTGTAATAATAACTTCCTTCGATCCCCATCTAGTCTCATCTGTGAAACTCGAAACATCATTATCATCTTGAGACGACTCAACTTTAGTAGCTGAATCGTTAGATTCTGATTCTTTACGGTACTCTTCTTGCCGTTGATTAATATATTGTTTATTCATACGTTGCGTATAAAGATTTACTACTCTATCTGCTTCACCATGTTCTATAACACAACCTTCATTTAACCAATAAACTCTATCGCAAATTTTTTCAATTGTTCCTAAATCATGTGTAACAATAACAATTGTTGCTCCATCTCTTTTAAATCCTTCTATTTTTTCATAACATTTCTTTTGGAAATTAGCATCTCCTACAGAAAGTATTTCGTCGATTAACAGTATTTCCGGTTCCACATTTATAGCAACTGAAAATGCTAGTCGCATGTACATACCTGACGAATAGGTTCTTACAGGGTTTTCAATAAACTCTCCTAATTCAGAAAACTCAATAATTTCATCGATTTTTTCGTTAATCTCTCTTCTCGATAAACCAAATATTGAAGCATTAATATATATATTTTCTCTTCCTGTAAAATCCGGATGAAAACCTGCTCCTAGTTCGATAAGACTTGATATTCTTCCATTAACTTTGATTTCCCCACTATCCG
The DNA here is from genome assembly GCF_052113545.1 of Paenibacillus sp. TAF43_2. Lineage (NCBI taxonomy): Bacteria > Bacillati > Bacillota > Bacilli > Caryophanales > Paenibacillaceae > Paenibacillus > Paenibacillus sp. TAF43_2. Next base: position 551 of record NZ_JBFRDK010000287.1, on the reverse strand, counting down.
GGTATAGTATTTTTGTAATAAGTTTAAGTAAAGTGCTTTTCCCACAACCATTGTGTCCAATTAATCCAATAGTTTCGCCTCTTTGAATGTCCAGGCTCACATCGTTCAGAGCATAGAAATTGCTATACTCATTACTTCTTAACTTTAATATTTTTTCTTTTATTGTTAGTGGCTTATCACGATATATTTTAAAGGCTTTGCTCACATTTTTTATAGATATTACAGTCTGATTATCCATATTACAGGTCCTCCGCAAAGGTTTTTTCACTTGCCTTAAAAACAAGAAGCCCTATTATTATTAATACTATTCCAACTATAAGTGCATATAATAATGAACTCCAATCAGGTTGTTTACCATCTAATAGAATATTTCTAAATGAATTTATGATAGGCACCATCGGGTTCAATTCTATTATATTAGCGACTTTATCGGGAAAAATAGTAATTGGAAATACAATAGGTGTTAAATAAAACCAAACAAATGTTATAACACCAACTATATGTTCTAAGTCTCTAAATTTAACATAAAGTGCTGATAAATTTATTGCTAA
>NZ_JBFRDK010000286.1:0-4843 GCF_052113545.1 Paenibacillus sp. TAF43_2 | reverse complement strand
TGCTCATGCTGCTCGGGTCGCAGCTAATTAGCATAAAGCTTGGATACGATGTGGTATCGGCGAAGTTTGCGAGCTATGGTGAAGGCCGCTTTTCGATGACAAATGGACTTTTTTTAGCGGTTATCCGTTCTGATTTTTTTCGAATCATCATGCCATTAAACCTAAGCAGAATCTTATCATCAGCAAGTATTTTATTTATGATCACAACAGCTCTATATTACGGGGCTTTATGCGAACGAAGCAAAAGGTACTGGGGTTTTGTCGCTATTGGAGCCGCGGTTATCGTGGCAATTAAAGTACTGAGCTATCGAATGAGTGAATCCTATTCTTATGCAGCACCAAGTCATTTGTATATTAGCAGCTCAATCATGCTTGTTTTAAGTGGATTTTTCATATGGCACAGCATCAAGCTAATAAAAAAAGCAGCTATCGCTTAAGAAAGGGATGGAATCGCTATGAAAAAGCTAAAAAATCATGCAGTTCTCGTTGCGTTAATTGCAGCGATAGCTGTCATAGGGATAATGTCCGGCAGTATCTACGCGAAGAAGGATCAAGGGACATTTTATTTGAAAGATTTACAGGGTTCACGTCAAGCAATTGAGGATGCAGTCATAAGTGGAGAGCTGAAGGATGGGAGCCATCGCACTAGCTTCCGTATTGAGAAAGGTCAAGTGAAAACGAGTACCGTGTTATTTGAGCAGATGCAGCAGCAAACCCCAATACGATTTATTCCGGGAAATGCTAAAATAATGAATGGCGTTGAATATGATATTTCGAATACTGGACCGCTTTTTGAAATCGTTGCTCGTGATCGAAGGAATGCAATTCCCATTCCTATCGGTACGGCAACGGTTAATCCGCCTGTACATTATAATAGAGCGGATCAGAAGGATAACAGCGTCACTTATACGAATGCTCTCGAATATGGACTTGCCAAAATTGGCGATAACGTATATTTTACATTGCCAACGACAACGCATTACACAGGAGAGAACGGAATCTATGCGTTAAAGTTTTCAGATAATTGGGGTTATCGAGGCATAACCGGAGACAAAGGGCAGGGGCCGCGTACCGTGGCAACCTTCAGCCTGGATAAAAACAAAGATAATCCGAATTCAAGCATTGAAATTCTTGGATTAGAAGCCGTTGGCAGCAGCTTGGCATTAATTGCAGTTGAAGATAACGAGCTTATTATTCGTGCATTTGACAGCGTCAGCGGGAAGCAATTAGGTGAGACAATAGTTCCTCATTTTTACTTGGCAGGACGGGATCGAGCGAGCTCATTCAATAATCCGAGCGGGGATACCTATTATGAAAATTATGAAGCATTTAGCGATCACGATCAGAACACGCTAAATCTGAGTTTTAGCCGGTCCTCTTCAGCTGAGGATGCTGATGCCAATAATAATAATAACAATAATAAAACAATGTTTAGTTTTCATTTATCGAGTGAAATGAAATTAAACGAAGCGATAAAAGAAAGCTTTGCGGACGGAGAAGAGGACAATTACAGCGGTATGTTCGCGATGAGCTATCGTAACGATAAGTTATATGTCGTCAAAACAATGAGAAGCAAGCCTAAAGATGGAAGTCAGTTTCAATATGATATTGTGCTTCCTAAACGATTTATGATTTATGTGTATCAAGCCTCTACATTGCTCTACAAAGGTGAGCTTATGACTGATCTGAATGACGATAATATTAGAGCGATGAATCTATCGCCGCTGTCAGGTGGGTTTGGATACAGCCAATCAGAGTATAGGTATTACGATAACCTCAAGATTGAATAAAAGGTTTGCAGGCAGGAGGGGCATGGATGATCGAGCTGAAATATGTGGAAAAGCGCTATCCTGGAAGCAGTGAGTACTTATACGTGGATAGCTTAACGATAAACAAAGGTGAAATCGTTGGTATTCTTGGCGGAAACGGCAGCGGAAAAACAACATTGCTGAAGGCAATCATGGGGATTGGAGAAATTCAGAACGGAACCATAACAGTAGAAGGCAGACCAGTAACGGAGCAGTATGACAACATTGCATTGATTACGGAAGAGGGCAGCTTTCTTCCTGATCTAACACCTGTTCAGTATGCAGAGTTTTTGGCTGGTTTTTTTCCTAGATTCAATAGAAAACATTTTGACAAGCTAATCAGCTTTTATGAGCTTGAACCGCAGCAAAAAATCAAAACATTCTCCAAAGGGCAAAAGCTGAAGCTTGAAATTTGTGCGGGGTTTGCTAAGGACGCAAAATATATGCTGATGGACGAACCTTTTCAGGGCAAGGATATGTTCACTAGAAAGGATTTTTTAAAGCTGATGGTTTCCAATTTAAAAGGCGATGAGACGATCCTGCTCACGACGCATTTAATAGAAGAAATTGAGCATGTTATCGACCGTGCCATTATTGTTCATAAGGGCAGAATTAAAGCGGACTTTTATATAGACGAGATGAGAGAACAAGGCAAAAGTATAAGTGATGTCATGTCTGAGGTTATTGGCTACAAAGAGAATAAATATAAGGAAGCTTTGAATAATTCATTTCCCGAGAAATAGTTGAAGTTGATCAGCCTGTGTGTCTTTTCAGAATAATCTTTCAACCAGCATTAGAGGGGGATTGAAATGACCGGTTATTTGCGAGGGCAAATTGCAAAAATGGCGAATGTGAATATCGAAACGTTAAGATACTACGAGAATCACGGTCTAATTCCAGCGCCGATCCGTTCTGAATCAGGTTATCGGATGTACTCTGAGGAAGTATTAAGTCATCTTACGTTTATAAAAAATGCTAAGGCTTGTGGATTTACGTTAAAAGAAATCAAAAAAGCATTAACAAAGTCTAGCAGCAGTCAAATTAGTCTCGCTGATTTTTTGACTGTGATCGATAAAAAAATGGATAAAATCCGTTCAGATATGGAACGGCAAGAACAAACATTAGCAATGCTCGCAAGCTTGAAAACAAATCTGCAAGCAGAAGAAAAGCACCCGGAAACTCAGGAAACACTTCACATCCTACACATGGAATCTTAGCTTGACGTTGTACTATGCTACAGGCTGTAGACTTACGTTATTAAGCCTGTAGGAGGGGTATTACATGGAAAAAACGAGTATCGAACAGCTTGCAGCGATTAAACATTTTTTAAAACAATCGAGCAATTTTAGTGAAATGCCTGTGGAGAAAATACGAAATGAAATGAACAATACCGCAGCTGCTATGCAAATGAATACGGATATTATTGTCCAAGAGGTACTAATCGGAAATCTATTTGGTGAATGGATTACTCCAGCTAATCTAACTGTAGATGTGAACAAGGTCATTCTTTACTTCCATGGCGGTGGTTTTATAGCAGGCACCTGTGCAATCTATCGTGATTTGACGGCAAGAATAGCGAATTCCAGTGGGGTGAAAGTGCTTGTCATTGAATATAGACTTGCACCGGAGCATTCGTATCCAGCTGCAAACGAGGATTGCCTCATTGCCTATCGTTGGTTGCTTGAGAACGGTTATTCCGCTGCTAATATCCTATTTGGCGGAGATTCGGTAGGCGGAAGCCTTGCGCTTATGACCTTGCTTTCACTTCGAGAACAAGGAGAGACGCTTCCAGCAGGTGCTTTTCTCATCTCCCCGCATACGGATCTAGTTCATTTGGATGGTGAATCCTACACGACTCGATCGGAGCTCGATCCTACAGGGAGCTTGGAGGGCAATCGCAGGATATTGAACACATATTTAGGCAGCAGTACGGATGATATCCTGCTCTTATCCCCCCTTAGAATGAATTTGAGCGGACTGCCCGATTTGTTTATCCAAGTAGGCGATCATGAAGTTCTGTTAAGTGATTCTACACGGTTTACGGATCAAGCAAGAGCAGCAGGTGTCGCTGTTACGCTGGAAGTATGGGATCAGATGTGGAGTGTATTTCATTTTCTCGCCTACATGCTTCCGGAAGCGCAGCAGGCTATCGACCATATTGGTCATTTTGTGAAGAAGAAGCTGCCTTAAATCTTTATTTTTTCATCTCGATTAACGAACTGGAGGAGAAATGGATAACATTCAATATTTATCGCAATTTAATTTGCTTCATTCACTCACAATAGAAGACTTGATAGAGATGGATGAAATGACCTCTATTACCGTTATCCCGAAAAAGACATTTATTCAAACACCGGAATCTTTTTCAGAAGGGCTTTATTTTGTGAAAAAGGGAAAGGTTCGTTTATATAAGCTGAGTGTGGAAGGCAAGCAATTTACTTCGGATATATTAGGTGAAGGAAATGTATTTGGCGAGATGAATATCATTTCATTTGGTACGCGGGATCACTTTATTGAAACGATTGAAGAAAGCCATATTTGTTTGATGAGTAAAGATAGGTTTGAAAATTTTTTAATGCAGCGGCCTCGCTTCATGATGAATTTATTACAGGTTTTAAGTGATCGAATTAGTACGATGAGTCGTTTAACACAAAATTTAGCTCTAGGAGGTCTTCATGATAAAATTTTGCATGTTCTCATGAAGCTTTCAGAGCAATTTGGAATTACGAGCATGGATAGGGATGAGTATTGCAAAATTGATTTTCCTCTTTCACATCAAGAAATTGCAAATCTGGTTGGAGCGACAAGAGAAGCGGTAACGGTAGCCTTACAAGAGCTTTCGGAACAAAAACGCATTAAGACAGGTTTTAAAACCATCTACATTCATAAAAAAATGTTGTTGCAAAGCTAGGTTATGTAGAAAGAGTTGTAAACTAGATTACATCTTCGCTTATAAATAAGAAGTATAATTGGCGTGCTTCCAATTTTAAATGTCGTATAAGCGAGGGAACCGTGTTATGAATAATGAGAAAGCG